>NZ_BAAAPF010000035.1:0-35129 GCF_039531005.1 Streptomyces synnematoformans | reverse complement strand
CGCCGCGGGCGCCGCCGAACTCGCCCGGATCCCGCAGCAGGCCGCCCCCGGCGAGGGCGGCGCCCACCCCGCCCCCGACGGCCTCCGCATGCCGCCGCCCCGCCCGCCGACCCCCGGAGAGGGAGGCCCCCGATGACCCCCTCCCCGGAGCACACCGCGACGGCCGCGCTCTCCGCGTGTGCGGGGGCCGGCCCCGGCGGGCGGCGCTCGCCGGGCCGCCGGTGTCGGAGCGCTCCCCGCACCCGCGGGGATCTTCCCCCGGCCGTCAGTCTCCTCCCGGCGGCCGGTCCGCGGTCCCCGCGCCGGCGCGGCCGTCCCATAGCCCCGGCTCCGCTCCCCGCGCATGCGGGGGTGGACCGCGAACGCGGGCCGCGGGCCCCCGCTACGCGGGGCCGCCGGCCTCACGCGGACGGGCCGGTCCCCGAGGACTTCCGCAACCGCCTTCTCCCCAGGAGGGAATCCGCGCCGTGAATCCTTCCCAGCAGCGCACCGCCCCGCCCTCCGCGACGACCGCCGTCCCCCCCGGCGCCCCGGAGGGACACGGCATCGGCGCGTCCCTCACCGCCGCCGACCTCGTCCCCAAGACCGAGGGCACCTTCCCGTACGCCGCCGACCTGTGGGCCGAGGGCCTCCTCTGGGCCGCGCTGCACCGCTCCCCGCACGCTCACGCCCGTATCGTCTCCGTCGACACCTCCGCCGCCGAGGCCATGCCCGGCGTCCGCGTCGTCGTCACCCACCGCGACCTGCCCGACGGCGCCGCCCACGGCCGCGGCGTCCGCGACCGGCCCGTCTTCGCCCACGACGTCGTACGGCACCACGGCGAGCCCGTCGCCGCCGTCGCCGCCGACCATCCCGACACCGCGCGGCTCGCCGCCGCCGCCATCGCCGTCGAGTACGAGATCCTCGATCCCGTCACCGACCCCCAGGCCGCCTTCGAGGCCGACCCCCTGCACCCCGACGGCAACCTGATCCGGCACATCCCGCTGCGCTACGGCGATCCGCAGGCCAGCGGCGAGGTCGTCGTCGAGGGCATGTACCGCATCGGCCGCCAGGACCCCGCCCCCATCGGCGCCGAGGCCGGCCTCGCCGTGCCGCGGCCCGACGGCGGCGTGGAGATCTACGCCGCCGCCACCGACCCGCACGCCGTCCGCGACCAGGTCTCCGCCTGCCTGGGCCTCGCCCAGGACCGGGTCAAGGTCGTCGTCACCGGCGTCCCCGGCGCTACCGGCGACCGCGAGGACGGCTCCATGCAGCTGCCCCTCGGGCTGCTCGCGCTGCGCACCGGCTCGCCCGTGAAGCTGCTCGCCACCCGCGAGGAGTCGTTCCTCGGCCACGCCCACCGCCACCCCACCCTCCTGCGCTATCGGCACCACGCCGACGCCCGCGGCAAGCTGGTCAAGG
Organism: Streptomyces synnematoformans; assembly: GCF_039531005.1. Classification (NCBI taxonomy): domain Bacteria; kingdom Bacillati; phylum Actinomycetota; class Actinomycetes; order Kitasatosporales; family Streptomycetaceae; genus Streptomyces; species Streptomyces synnematoformans. The sequence continues at coordinate 33,728 of NZ_BAAAPF010000035.1, read as the reverse complement.
TCGAGGCGCAGATCCTCATGGACGGCGGCGCCTACGCCGACACCTCCGCCGAGGCCCTCGCCGCCGCGGTGTCCTTCTCCTGCGGCCCGTACGTCGTCCCGCACGCGTTCGTCGACGGCTGGGTGGTCCGTACGAACAACCCGCCCTCCGGCCACGTCCGCGGCGAGGGCGCCATGCAGGTCTGCGCCGCGTACGAGGGGCAGATGGACAAGCTCGCCGCCGCCCTCGGCATGGACCCCGCCGAGCTGCGCGCCCGCAACGTCATGGCCACCGGCGACCTGCTGCCCACCGGCCAGACCGTCACCTGCCCGGCGCCCGTCGCCGAACTGCTCACCGCCGTACGGGAGGCGCCACCGCCGCCCGCGGCGGAGACCCTGCTGCCCGGCGGCCCCGAGGGCGCGGGCGAGCCGGAGGTCGTCCGCCGCGGCGTCGGCTACGGGCTGGGCATGGTGCACATGCTCGGCGCCGAGGGCGCCGACGAGGTGGCCACCGCGACCGTGCGGGTCAGCGGCGGCGTCGCCACCGTCATCTGCGCGGCCGTCGAGACCGGCCAGGGCTTCGCCACCCTGGCCCGGCAGATCGTGCAGGAGGTGCTCGGCGTCGACGAGGTGCACACCGCGCCCGTCGACACCGACCAGCCCGCCGCCGGGCCCGCCTGCCACGGCCGGCACACCTGGGTCTCGGGCGGCGCGGTGGAGCGGGCCGCGAAGATGGTCCGTACGCAGCTGCTGCAGCCGCTGGCGCAGAAGTTCGGGATGTCCGCGGAGCTGCTGACGATCGCCGACGGCAAGATCACGTCGTACGACGGCGTGCTGTCGACGACGGTCGCGGAGGCGCTGGAGGGCAAGGAGCTGTGGGCCACGGCGCAGTGCCGGCCGCACCCGACGGAGCCGCTGGACGCGGGCGGGCAGGGCGACGCGTTCGTGGGCCTGGCGTTCTGCGCGGTGCGCGCGGTGGTGGACGTGGACGTGGAGCTGGGCGCGGTGCGGGTGGTGGAGATGGCCGTCGCGCAGGACGTCGGCAAGGTCCTCAACCCGCGGCAGCTCGCGGCCCGTATCGAGGCGGGCGTCACGCAGGGCGTGGGCGCGGCGCTGATGGAGAACCTCCGGACGAACAAGGGCATCGTCCGCCGCCCCGACTTCACCGGCTACCCGCTGCCCACGGCGCTCGACGCGCCCGACGTGCGGATCGTGAAGCTGGTCGAGGAGCGGGACGTGGTGGCGCCGTTCGGCGCGAAGGCGGCGAGCGCGGCGCCGGTGGTCACCTCGCCGGCGGCGGTCGCGGCGGCGGTGCGGGCGGCGACGGGCCGGCCGGTGAGCCGGCTGCCGATCCGGCCGCAGTCGGCGGCGGTGCAGCAGTAGGCGAGCAGGCCGTGCGGCGGGCGCCGACCGGGGAGGGCCGTACGCGGACGTCCACGAGCGTCCCGGACCGGGGCCGGGCGTGCCCCGCGAACTGCCCCGCCGAGGGTCACGCGGGCGGCGGCGGAGGGCCGTCCCCGTCCCTGCCCCCGTCTTGGTCCCCGCCCCCGTCCCCGTCTCGGTCCTGCTGCCGGGGCCGGCTGGGCGCGCCGGCGATGGCGTTCTCGAAGCGGGTGCGCAGGCCGCTCCAGCGGGCGTCGTGGCGGGCCGCGCGGCGGGTGGCGCGGGCGAGCTTGTGCGGCCGGCTCGCGTAGAAGCGGTGCGCCCAGGGCGACCGGGGACGGGCCAGGCGGATCGCGCTGACCGCCCCCACCAGGGGGATGACCACGCCGAGCACGCCCATACGGAACTTGCCCTTGGCGAAGGCGACCACGGCGATGAGGGTGCCGACGACGATGTTGACCGCCCACAGGAGCACCCCCTGCTCCTGCGGCCCTCCTCGGTCGTCCATGTCGAAGGGGGACGAGCCGATCAGCACCATGCCGACGACCACCACCGTCAGCACGGTGACCTCGACCGAGGCGCGGCCCTGCTCGCTCCAGTAGACGTCGTGCAGGTGGACGATCAGGGCGAACTCGTCGAGCACCAGACCCGTGCCCACGCCGAACACGACGGCGGCCACGGACTCGGCGACCACGCCTCCCTCCACGAAGATCGCCCCGAACCCTCCGATCACCATGAGGACGACTCCCGGCACCACGTGGTGGATGTGCATCCCGCCGGGGCTGACGTTCCGGAACGGCCCCCGGCCGGCGCGGATCATGCGGGTGATGCCGCGGGTGACGAGGAAGGTGACCACCAGGGCCGCCAGGGCCAGCAGCGGGGGTACCCGCCCGGTGTCGACCGTGGTGAGGGTGAGCCGGCCGTCGCCCATGCCGCGTCTGCACCTTTCGCCTGGACTCGGGTGTCTTCCGGGTGGTTGCTCGGCGGGTGCGCTGCCGATGCCGGGTGCACTATGGAAGTACCGGCGATCGGAGGTGCATGATCATGGCCGAGTTCATGGACGTTCACCACGGGATGAAGGGGATCACCAGCGAGCAACTGCAGGAAGCGCACCGCGCGGATCTGGCCGTCCAGGGCGAGGAAGGGGTGCGTTTCAAGCAGGCCTGGGCGGATCCTCGGTCCGGCGAGGTCTACTGCCTGTCGGAGGCGCCGTCGGCGGAGGCGGTGATGCGCGTTCACGAGCGCGCCGGCCACCCGGCGGACGAGATCCATCCGGTGCCGCTCACGGCCTGACGCCGCCCGGCGCGGAGATACGCGCGGGCCGAACGCGCGTCAGCGGTCAGCTCGATCCGTACTTCTTCTGCAGGCCGCCCTGAACGTCCTCGAAGTTCATCACGGGCGTGTAGGTCACCTTGGCGCCGAGTTCCTGGAAGAGCGGTTCGGCGACGGAGGGCATGTCGGACGGCTCCTTCAGGTCGAAGACGATGAACGCGGTGCGCACCCCGTCCTTCGCCCCGAAGTACGCGCTCTCCGGCTTGACCTGTTCGAGTAGCGACGCCATCGTCTTGGGGAGCGTATTGTCCATGATCGCCCGGTTCGCCTTCTCGGTGTCCAACTGAGCGGTCAGCAGCACCCTCATGGTCTTTCCACCTCTCGTTGACTACGGGGCACGCCCCCGTGCCCACCCGTCGATCGTCATCGCGGCGCCGGGGCCGCGCATCCCGAGTGGGCCAGTGGGCGTACGCGCGGGCCTAGGTCCAACGGCGTAGCGGCGGACCGACCACCGACAGGCGCGGGTGTCGGTGTCGGGCCATACCCTGCTGGTCATGGCCAGCCTCGAATCGCGAGACGCCGACGCCGGCACCGGCGACACCGGCGACACCGGCGACACCGGCGACAGCAGCGCCGACGGCGCGGCGGGCGCGCCCGAGGGCGTGCTGCGGCGTCCGTACCGGGCGCTCAGCGTCGGCATCGTCACCGTCGTCCTGCTCATCGCGTTCGAGGCCACCGCCGTGGGCACCGCGATGCCCGCCGCCGCACACGACCTGGACGGCATCGGGCTCTACGCCTACGCCTTCTCCGCCTTCTACACCACCGCCCTGTTCGCCATGGTCTTCTCCGGCCAGTGGTGCGACCGCAGCGGGCCGCTGCACCCGCTGACCGCCGGGATCGGCGCGTTCGCCGCGGGGCTGCTCATATCCGGCACCGCGCAGGCCATGTGGGCGTTCGTCGCCGGCCGGGCCGTGCAGGGGCTCGGGGGCGGGCTCGTCATCGTCGCGCTGTACGTGACCGTCAGCCGGGCGTACCCGGAGCGGCTGCGGCCTGCGATCCTGGCGGCGTTCGCCGCGTCATGGGTGGTGCCGTCCGTCGTGGGGCCGCTCGCGGCCGGGGGCGTCACCGAGCACCTGGGGTGGCGCTGGGTCTTCCTCGGCATACCGCCGCTGGTCGTCGTGCCGCTCGCCGTTGCGCTCCCCGCCATCCGCCGGCGCGCCCGCGGCCCCGTCGACCCCGCCGCGCCCCCCGCCCTCGACCGGCGCCGCATCCGGCTGGCGCTGGCCATCGCCGCCGGCGGCGGCCTGCTGCAGTACGCGGGCCAGGACCTGCGCTGGCTCTCGCTGCTCCCCGCGCTGGCCGGTGTCGCGCTGCTCGTCCCCGCGGTGCGCGTGCTGCTGCCGCGCGGCACGTACGTCGCCGCACGCGGGCTGCCGACCGTCGTGCTGATGCGCGGCATCGCGGCGGGGTCGTTCATCGCCGCGGAGAGCTTCGTGCCGCTGATGCTGGTCACCCAGCGCGGGTTGTCCGTGACCGAGGCCGGCATGTGCCTGGCGGTCGGCGGCGGGACCTGGGCGCTGGGCTCCTGGACGCAGGCCCGGCCGCGGCTGGACCCGTACCGTGTCCGGCTCGTCCGCATCGGCATGGTGCTGACCGCCACGGCGATCGCGACCGCGCCGCTGGTGCTGGTGGAGTCGCTGCCGGTGTGGATCGTCGCCGTCGAGTGGGCCTTCGGCTGCTACGGGATGGGGATGGCCATCTCCGGTACGAGCGTGCTGCTCCTGAAGCTGTCCGCCCCCGAGGAGGCGGGCACCAACTCCGCGGCCCTGCAGCTCTCCGACAGCCTCGCCAACGTCGTCCTGCTGGCCGTCGCCGGCGTCGTCTTCGCCGCCCTCGGCGGCGCCGCCGTCGGCCACGGCGCACTCGACGCGGGCGGCGCGGCCCGGCCGGGTGCGTTCGTGGCGGTGATGCTGCCGATGGCGGCGGTCGCACTGGTCGGCGCGGCGGTGGCGGGACGCCTGCGGGCACCCGGGGCACAGCAGGTACCGCATTGATACGAAGAGCGGTACCATTGTGGTATGGCCATGAACCTGAGGCTGCCGGACGACCTCCAGGAGGCGCTGAAGGAGCGCGCCGACGAGGAGGGCCGAAGCATGCACGCCATAGTGCTGGTGGCGATCGAGCGCTATCTGACCGAAGAGGCTGACCGGGCCACGGTCCGCAAGCTGGGGGCGAAGTACGCCACGAACCACGCGGATCTGCTCCGGAGGCTGGGGGAGTAGCGCGTGAAGTACCTGACGGTCCAGGAAGCCCTGGACCTGGCAGAACTTGCCTGCGCCGGACAGCGCGTGGTGGTACGGGACCTGGGGCTGCTCACCTCGGCGCTGGGACGGCCGCAGTCGCAGATGTTCGGCATCGAGGCCTATCCCGGCCTGGTGGAGAAGGCCGCGGCGCTGTTGCAGTCCCTCACGACCAACCACCCGCTCGTCGACGGCAACAAGCGCACCGCCTGGATGTGCACCGTCGTGTTCCTCGACATCAACGGGGTGGACATGCTGGACATCGACCAGGACCGGGCCTTCGACCTCGTCATCGACATCGCGGCCGGCAAGACCGAGGATGTCGCCGTGATCGCGGCGGAGTTGCGGGCCCTGCGCCGGGACGGCCAGGACGAAACGGGCGGCCCGCGACCGGGCTTCGTGTGAATCTCGTCTCGTCCGGCGCCCCGGGAGTGGCGTGCGGTGCGGCGGTAGGCTGACGCGGTTGCCGCTGCCGGAGTGGCTGTCGGCGACCGGACCGTACGACCGCCCGACCGCCGACCGCCCGACCGCGAACGACCCCCCGGAGACCGTGAGCACCACCTCTCATCACCTCTCACCGGCCTTCCCCGGCCGTGCCCCCTGGGGCACCGCCGGCAAGCTGCGCGCCTGGCAGGAAGCGGCCATGGACCGCTATCTGCAGTCCCAGCCCCGCGACTTCCTCGCCGTCGCCACCCCCGGCGCCGGCAAGACCACCTTCGCGCTCACCCTCGCCTCCTGGCTGCTCCACCACCACGTCGTCCAGCAGATCACCGTCGTCGCGCCCACCGAGCACCTCAAGACCCAGTGGGCCGAAGCCGCCGCCCGCATCGGCATCCGCCTCGACCCCGAGTACAGCGCCGGACCGGTCGGCAGGAACTACCACGGCGTCGCCGTCACCTACGCCGGCGTGGGCGTGCGGCCGATGCTGCACCGCAACCGCTGCGAGCAGCGCAAGACGCTCGTCATCCTCGACGAGATCCACCACGCCGGCGACTCCCGCTCCTGGGGCGAGGCGTGCCTGGAGGCGTTCGAGCCCGCGACCCGGCGGCTCGCGCTCACCGGCACCCCGTTCCGCTCCGACACCAACCCCATCCCCTTCGTCGTCTACGAAGAGGGCGACGACGGCATCCGCCGCTCCTCCGCCGACTACACCTACGGCTACGGCAACGCCCTCGGCGACGGCGTCGTCCGCCCCGTCATCTTCCTCTCCTACAGCGGCAACATGCGCTGGCGCACCAAGGCCGGCGACGAGATCGCCGCCCGCCTCGGCGAGCCGATGACCAAGGACGCCACCGCCCAGGCCTGGCGCACCGCCCTCGACCCCCGCGGCGACTGGATGCCCAACGTCCTCGCCGCCGCCGACCGCCGCCTCACCGAGATCCGCCGCGGCATCCCCGACGCCGGCGGCCTCGTCATCGCCGCCGACCAGGACTCCGCCCGCGCCTACGCCAAGCTCCTCAAGGAGATCACCGGCCACCGCGCCACCGTCGTCCTCTCCGACGACGCGGGCTCGTCGAAGCGCATCGAGGAGTTCACGGCCTCGCAGGACCGGTGGATGGTCGCGGTGCGGATGGTGTCGGAGGGCGTGGACGTGCCGCGGCTGGCGGTCGGGGTGTACGCCACGACCATCTCGACGCCGCTGTTCTTCGCGCAGGCGGTGGGCCGGTTCGTACGCTCCCGGCGGCGCGGCGAGACCGCGTCCGTGTTCCTGCCGACGATCCCCGCGCTGCTCGGCTTCGCGCACGAGATGGAGGTCGAGCGCGACCACGTCCTCGACAAGCCGAAGCGGGAGGGCGAGGAGGACCCGTACGCGGAGAGCGAGAAGGAGCTGGCGGAGGCGAACCGGCAGGGCGACGAAGCAGACGCAGACACCGGCGACCAGGACGAGCTGCCCTTCGAGGCGCTGGAGTCGGACGCGGTCTTCGACCGGGTCGTCTACGAGGGCGCCGAGTTCGGCATGCAGGCCCACCCGGGCAGCGAGGAGGAGCAGGACTACCTCGGCATCCCCGGGCTGCTGGAGCCGGACCAGGTGCAGCTGCTGCTGCAGAAGCGGCAGGCGCGGCAGATCGCGCACAGCCGGAAGAAACCGGCGGACGAGGCGGACCTGCTGGAGCTGCCCGCCGACCGGCGGCCCGTGGTCACGCACCGGGAGTTGATGGAGCTGCGGAAGGAGCTGAACTCCCTGGTCGGGGCGTACGTCCACCAGAGCGGCAAGCCGCACGGGGTGATCCACACGGAGCTGCGCCGCGTGTGCGGTGGGCCGCCGAGCGCGGAGGCGACGCCGGGGCAGATCCGGCAGCGGATAGCCAAGGTGCGCGAGTGGGCGACGCGGATGAAGTGAGCGGGGAAACCGTCGTTGGGCACGGGGCCGGCTGGTGGGCGTACTGCACCCCCGAGGTCATGGGGGAGCCGCGGCTGCTTCCCCCGCAGCAGGGCGCGGGTCCTCCCCGTGACGGATGTTCGCGATACCCCTCCGGGGCATAGTGGTCGCTGTCCAGCAGCCGATCGCACCGCAGGAGCCCGGGATGTTGCTGATCGAGGTCTTCGTACCCAAAGGCGTGCTCGGAGAGGAGGAGCGGCAGGCGCTCGGACGCCGGCTCATCGACACGCTGATGGTCGAGGACGACAGCCACGCCATCGAGGTCCTCGAAGCCCAGCGCACCGTCACGCAGGTGCTGGTGCACGAGCCCGCCGCCTGGGTCCTCGGCCAGCGGCCGGCGGCCGACCCGGCGGATCCGCCGCGCTACCTGGTGCGGGTCACCGTGCCGGCGTCCTGGCGCAAGGAGATGTCCGAGTACACGGTGAAGATCGTCACGGACGTGCTGGCGGAGAGTGAGCGGGCCGGGGGCCGCGACCCCGGCCGGCTGCGGCGCGAACCGCACGCGGTCGTCCTGGTGGAGGGCGTCAGCGAGGGCAGCGTCGGCTTCGGCGGAAGGGTGATGAGCAGCCTGGACCTCACCGAGTTCGTCTCCCGGACGTACCGCCACGGAGCGGCCGCCCGGCCCGCGCCGGAACCGCCGCGGGGACAACTGGTCGACCCGGTCTGCGGCATGGCCGTGGACCTCGACGACGCCGCGCTGACGCTCGTGCACGAGGGGGTGCTGTACGGCTTCTGCCACGGCATGTGCCGGCGGTCCTTCGCCGACGAGCACGGGGTGTCGCTGAGCGGATAGCGGTTCCCCGTGGGGCGGCCCGTGTTCGTCCCCCCCCGCCCCGGCACGAGCGTCACCGGCGCACAGCTCGCCGCCGCCAACGCCGGGTTCCAGTCGCCGGGCCTGCCCGTCAGGGACGGACCGGGCGTGGCGCTACGTGATCGACAACCCCTTCGGCACGGCGGCGGGCGGCGGCGCGGCGAGCGGCACGGACTGTCACACCCGCGGTCTACTCTGATCCGGATGCCTGCCTCGGACAGCAAGTACGACGTCAAGCGTGCGCTCAAGCAGTTCTACGCGCCGACGAACACCGACTGGGCGCTCGTCGACGTACCGCCGCAGCGCTTCATCGCCGTCGACGGCCGGGGCGACCCCAACACCAGCGCCGACTACACCCACGCGGTCGAGGCGCTGTACGCGGTCGCGTACACGATCAAGTTCGGCAGCAAGCGCACCCTGGGACGCGACTTCGTCGTCGGCCCGCTCGAAGGGCTGTGGTGGTCCGACCGCCCGGAGGTGTTCGTCACGCGCGAGAAGACCGCGTGGCAGTGGCGCATGCTCGTCAGCCTGCCCGACTGGATCACGGACGAGTCGGTGGCGGAGGCCAGCCGGACCGTGCTGGCGAAGAAGGGCCCCGCCGCGCTCCCCGCGCTGCCCGGCCTCCGCCCCGAGACCCTGCACGAGGGCACCAGCGCCCAGCTCCTGCACGTCGGCCCGTACGACGACGAGGGGCCGGCGCTGGCCCGGCTCCATGGCGAGTACCTGGCGGCCAACGGCCTGCGGATGACCGGGCACCACCACGAGGTCTACCTCAGCGACCCGCGCCGTGTCCGGCCGGAGAGGCTGAGGACGGTGCTCAGACAGCCGGTCGCGCCGGTGGGCTGACGGGGGGAGCGTGGGGTCGGGCGGGCGGGTCGGGTTCGGAGGTCAGCAGCGTAGGTCGGGGGGCGGCGTAGGTCGGGGGCGTAGGTCAGGAGCGGAGGAGGGCGGTGGCCCGGCCGGTGACGGGGTCGCGCTCCAGGACGACGTACCGGCCCAGGACGGCGAGGGCGACGACGCAGGCGCCCATCTCCAGCCCTTCCTCCACGAGGGTGCCGAGCATGAGCGTGAGGCTGTAGTCGTTCTTGTGCGCCCAGCCGTTGAACGCCTCGACCACCAGCGCGCCCCCCAGGTACACCCCCAGCGCACCCAGCAGCCCCCACCGCAGATCCCGCGGCAGTCGCCGCGCCCACAGCACGGCGCACACGGTGCCCGCCGCGGCGAGGATCGCCCCGGGCAGCACCCAGGCGTGCGACGGGAGCGCGACCCCGGCCGTCTCCTTCCACGACTTGCCGACCTCGCCGAGGCGCTCGTGGAGCGAGACGGTCTCGTCGATGCTGAGGAGGGCGGTGGCGGCGGCGAGGCCGAGCCACGACAGCCGCCCGGGCCGGTCGTTGCGCCGGGTGAGCAGCGCGGCGGCGAGGGCGACGCCGGCGACGGCGAGGAGGAGGGTGCTGTTCCACCAGGTGGCGAGGTTGGCTTCGAGGTCGACGTTGAGCATTCTGCGGACGCTGGGGATGTCCTTGTAGGCGTTGATGCCGCGCGATCCGAGGTCGGCGGCGAGGACCGCGACGGTGATGCCCCCGGCTCCCCGGACCACCCAGCGCGTACCGCCGGGGGTGGTGTGGTCGGTGGTGCGGGCGGTGCTTCGGGCCGTGTCGGCGGTGCAGGCGGGCTCGCCGTCGTCACCGGCTTCGGGGGCAGCCCCGGTCGGGGACGCGGATGAGGCGGGGTCGCCGCCGGCATCGTCCGCGCCCGGCTGGTGGATGTGAAGGTCGGTCATAGTGGCGGAGATTAACGGCCCGGCCCGGGAGCGAACTGCCCGGGGTGCCCTTGTATGAATTGGTTCTGACGTCTCCTTCATTCATGAGGTGAACTACACCCTCCGCCGACAGAAAGTCAGACGACGAGCATGAAAGCCCGCTTCGTCCGCGCGCCGCCGCTCGACCGGTTGCGTACGGAGCGGAGCCCTGCCCGCCTGCACCGCTACCGCCAGGTGGGTTCAGGCGCCCACGGTGCCGTCGATGCCCTCGCGCAGGAAGTCCGCGTGCCCGTTGTGCCGGCCGTACTCCAGGAGGACGTGCACCATCACCATCCGCAGCGACACGTCCTGGCCCCACCGGGGCTGAAACCCGGTCCGGTCGAGGGAATCCGCCTCGCGCTCGATGCGGCGCGAGCGCCACACCTCGGCCTGCCAGGCGGTGAACGCCTCGTCGCGGGTGGAGGCGCCGGCGTCGTACGCGGCCTGGAAGTCGACCTCGTCGGACCAGACCATGGGCGCGTCGCTGTCCTCGAAGACCCGACGGAACCAGGCGCGCTCGACCTCGGCCATGTGCCGTACGAGACCGAGCAGGGAGAGGGCGGACGGCGGCATGGACTGCTGTCGTAGTTGGTCGTCGGTGAGTCCTTCGCACTTCATGGCGAGGGTGGCGCGGTGGTAGTCGAGGAATGCCCGCAGGGTGTCGCGTTCGCTCCCGGAACGGGGTGGGGCGGGGCGGTTGTCGGTGGTCATGGGCGTGCTTTCTGGGCGGGGGATGCAGGCCAGTATGCAGGCTGGGCGCGGGGGTGATCCCGCGGTGCGGTGCGGGGTGACGTGCCGTGTGCGGTGTGGCGTGCGGCGTTGAGGCGCCGTCACGGCGCGGCACGGGGGAGGCACTGTTACCGGGCGGGGGCGCTCCGTGGCCGGGTGGGCCGGACGGGTCGGTGCTGAGACCTGCGGAGCCGTGGCCCTGACCGGCGATACGGCCTCCCGGGGGTCCAGGCCGGCTCCGGATGCCGCTCGGTGCCCTCGTGTCCTTCCAGCAGCGTCGCGTAGCGCGGCGGCAGTCCCTCGACGTACGCGACGGCCGCCCGGGGCGGCACCGGCCAGTCGTAGCCCCAGTCCCGGCAGGGGTTTCCGTACAGGCTTGCACCCCAGAGATCCATGGGCCGCCAGCTTATCGGGGAGCCGGTCGAGTATTCCTTGACGGTTATATTCCTCTACGGGCATGCTGGGCGTATGGACGTCGCCGTGTGGAGCGCACTCGCTGACCCGACCCGGCGCGCGATCCTCGGCCTCCTGCTGGAGGGCCCGCGCTCGGTCGGCGAGCTGGTCGAGGCGTGCGGCCTGAGCCAGCCGGGCACGTCGAAGCATCTGCGGGTGCTGCGCGAGGCGGGCCTGGTCCGGGTCGAGCGGGACGCGCAGCGCAGGCTCTACGCGCTCGAACCTGCCCCGATGGCCGAACTGGACGCCTGGCTGGCGCCGTACCGGCGGCTGTGGAACAGCAGCCTCGACGCGCTGGGCCGGCGGCTGGACGCCGGCAGCGAGGACCCGCACCAAGACGGCGCCGCAGGGCGCCGGGACACCGAGAAACGGAAAGGGCCTGAGCAACCATGATCACCACGGACTCCGGCAGCTACCTCCAGCTCGACGACGGCCGCCCCGCGGTCCGCTTCGAGCGGGTCTACGACCATCCCGTCGAAAAGGTCTGGTCGTTGGTCACCGAACCGGCCGAACTCGCCCACTGGTTCCCCTCCCCGAACGTCACCATCGACCTCACCCTGGGCGGCGCCGTCACCTTCGCCGGCGATCCCCACCTCCCGGACGCCCAGTCGACCGGCCGGATCACCGCCCTCGCCGCGAACCGCCTGCTGGCCTTCACCTGGGCCGGCGACGAGCTGGTCTTCGAACTGGAACCGCTCGGCGACCACCGGACCCGGTTCACGCTCACCAACGTGCTGCAGGCCCGGGACACCGCGGCCCGCAACGCCGCAGGCTGGCAGATCTGCCTCTCCGCGCTCGACGCGCGCGCCGAGCGGCGGCCGGACGAGGGGCCGCACCACGGTCCGACCGTCCAGTGGGAGCAGCTCTACGACGAGTACGTCGCAGCCGGTCTGCCCTCCGGTGCTCCCATCCCCGGGAAGGACTCGGCATAGCACGTCGAGAAGGCTGGCCACAGCCGCTCGTTGATGGCGGCGACGAGGACAGTTGCCGGTAGCCCGCGCTTTGTCAGAGGGGGCTCATACCCTGGGGCGGGTGTGCGGGGAATCGGGACGCGGGACGCGGGCGCCGACGCCGGACGCGGGGGCGTGCCGGGGCCGGGCCCCTCGACGCTTGCTCGCCGACGGGCGGTGGGTCACAGCACCGGGCGGAGGCGTCGGGCCGAGGCCGCGGCCGGGACCGCGGCCGGGACCGCGGCCGGGACCGAAGACGGAGGCCTCGCCGGACCTCACCCCTCCCCGGCCGGGGCCGTCCGGTTGGGGAACACGGCGCCGGGAGACCCTAGGGCGCCCGAAGCCCCCGCCGATCCGGCGTCGAGCGCTCAGCGCTTGGCCTCGTACCTGGTCAGCAGCACCTCGTCGGGGAACGTCCGGGTCTCCACCAGGCTCAGGTTCACCCAGTTGTCCAGGGCTGTGAAGAACGGTGTGCCGCCGCCCACCAGGACCGGATGCGTGACGGTCACGTACTCGTCGATCAGCCCGGCCCGCATGGCCGCCGCGGCGAGTGTGGCACCGCCGATGTCCATGGGGCCGCCGTCCTCGGCCTTGAGCCGGGTGATCTCGGTGACCGCGTCACCGGTGACCAGCCGGGTGTTCCAGTCGACCGTGGTGGTCGTAGAGGAGAACACCACCTTCGGCATGTCCCGCCAGCGGCCGGCGTACTCGATCGTCGCCGGTGTGGCATCCGGCTGCTTGCCGGCGGTCGGCCAGTGGGAACTCATCGTCTCCCACAGCCTGCGCCCGTACAGCGCCTGGCCCGTCCTGCCCACCCGGTCGGACCACCACTGGAACAGCTCGTCGCTCGGCACGCTCCAGTCCAGGTTGTCGCCGGGCGCGGCGATGTAGCCGTCCAGGCTCATGTTCATGGCGAAGGTCAGTTTCCGCACGGCGTCAGCCTCCCGCGAGTCGGTATTCCGGGTACAGACCGGCACGGCGCGGAAAAATCATCGGTCAGGCCACACGGAGGGCCGGTCGAGGCCGGTCGAGGCCTCGACCGCCATGCCGAGCGGATGCCGCGTAGGCGTCCTTACCCGCTCCCGGCCTCCTGTGCCGCCATGACCTCGTCGCCGTGCGCGAACGCCCACGCGCCGAACGCGCCGATCGGCTCCAGCAGCGTCCGGCCCAGGGCGGTCAGCCCGTACTCCACCCGCGGGGGCGCGCCGCCGTGCGCCTGCCGCTCGACCAGCCCGTTGAACTGCAGCCGCCGCAGCGTCTCGGTCAGGACCTTGGAGCTGATGCCCCCGATCTGTTCCCGTAGCTCCACCGGCCGTCTGGGGCCGTCGCGCAGTGCCCACAGCACCACGGCGTTCCACGTGTGAGAGAGCAGGTCGAAGGCGAGGCGGGCACGGCAGTCGGCGAGGAAGGCGTCGGTCGTCACGTACCAAATGGTGCCTGAACGACCTTCTAGCGTCGTCGTGAACGGTCGCGCAGGAACGGAAAGGACACGCGTGATGAGGATCGGCGTACTGGGCACGGGCAACATGGCCGACGCGCTCGCCACCCACTGGGTACGGGCCGGGCACCGGGTGACCATCGGAGGCCGGGACGTCCGCAGGGCGCGGCGCCTCGCGGCGCGCATCGGCGGCACCGCCACGGCCGGCGGCCTGCGTGCCGCGGCCGAGGCCGGCGAGGATGCGGTGCTGGTCGCGCTGCCCTTCGGGGCGGGGGCGGAGGTCGTACGGGACCTGCGCGCCGCCCTGGCCGGCAAGGCCCTCCTCGACTGCTCCAACCCCGTCGGGCCCGGCTTCCGACTGCTCACGGAATCAGGCCCCTCGGCCGCCCGGCAACTCGCCGCCGCCGCCCCCGGAGCCCACGTGGTCAAGGCGTTCAACCTCTGCCACGAAGACGTGTGGCGCATGCGCCCGCCCGTCTTCGACGGCCGCCCCCTGGCCGTTCCGCTCTGCGGCGACGACGAGACGGCCCTCGCCCGCGCACGCGAGCTGGTACGGGACACAGGCTGCGAACCCGTCGCCGGCGGCGGCCTCGAACAGGCCGGGCTCCTGGAAGCGACCGCCGCGCTGTTCATCACCCTCTGGGTCGGCGAGGGCGCGGACGCGCAGGCGATAGCACCGCCGCTGGCGTACGCGACCGGGCCCGCCGGCCACCGGGAGGGCGAAGGCGGTACGGAGGCATCGCGGTAAGGGCTCCGACTCCGAGCGCGCGACCCTGCGCGTCGGTGTCGTCGACGGCCTGGGCCGGGGACGGGCGCCGCCATCCGGGTGGATCTCGGGGGCGCAGAGGAAACCGTCCACCGCAGAAATCCCGCGGTCAGGGAACATGCACGCACCGGCCCCCGAGACATCGGGCCTGATGAGGTGTGGAGCTGTGATGAGGCGATACGGCCTGGCCGTCGTGGGAACGGCCGCGTTCATGACGATCACCGCCGCAAGCGGATGTTCCGACGACGACGGCGGTTCCGCGGCCTCGGCGTCGGCGCCGCCGTCGAGCAAGCAGTCGGCCACGCCGTCGACCAAGGCGTCGAGTGTGGCGCAGGACGACGACAAACGGGCCACCGTGAAGACCGAGTCGGTCGGCGACCTCGGCACCATCCTGGTCGACGCCAAGGGCCGCACCCTCTACCTGTTCGAGTCCGACGAGTCCACGGCCTCGACCTGCGACGACGACTGCGCCGAGGCCTGGCCGCCGCTGCTCACCTCGAAGGAGCCGGAGGCCGAGGGCTCGGCGAAGTCCAAGCTGCTGGACACGTCGGAGCGGCCCGACGGCAAGACCCAGGTCACGTACAACGACCACCCGCTCTACCGGTACGACGGCGACTCCGAGCCAGGCGATACCAACGGCCAGGGTCTCGATGAGTTCGGCGCGGAGTGGTTCGTCCTGGACGCCGACGGCGACAAGGTCGAGTCGGACGTGAACGGCGAGCAGGGCCCGCCGGGCTACTAAGCCCTGTCCGGTCGATCACGAGTCCGTTGATGTGGCCCGGGGACCGGGTCGGTTATCTCGATTGCCGTTGATCCGCAGAGCTGCAACGATCCACGTGTGATCACTCCTGGCCCGATAGTTCCCGACGGTGGTGGTTACCGTCACTCGTACGAGATCGCCGCTCCTGCACGCGTGGTCCACGTCTCCGGGCAGATTCCGGTGGCTCCGAGTGGCACGCTCCCACAGGGGTTTGCCGCACAGTGCCGTCAGGCATGGGGCAACCTGGCCGCAGCCCTGGCTCATCACAGAATGGGGCTGTCTGACCTGGTCAAGGTGACTACCTTCCTGTCGGACAGGGCGTACCGGGGGGAGAATTCCGCGATCCGGCGTGAGGTCCTCGGAGACCACGCTCCAGCTCTGACGGTCATCATCACGGGCATCTACGACGAGGCGTGGCTGCTGAGATCGAGGCTGTAGCCGCGCGGTAGATGTCCTTGCCGGTCGTGAGCGGAACCAGACGGTGACGGCTGCGACGGCGACGGTGCCGAGGAAGGCGTAGCCGCGCCTGCCATGCCGTGTGGCCACAGCCCGGGACTGCGCCAGCTTGTTGATGGTCCTTTCGACGGTGTTGCGCTTCTTGCATCGGTCCTTACCGAAGGCGGGTGGCCGTCCGCCGCGCGAGCCCTTGCGCAGGCGGAGGGCCTGGCTGTCGCTCTTCTCGGGGATGATGTGCCGGATGCCCGGCCTGCAGGTAGGTGAGCTGCGGCACGGGCCGTTGCCGTACGCCTTACGTCGGCCGAACACCGCCGATGCCCGCTCGTAGAGCGTCTTCCACGGCCCGTAGCGTTCCGGCAGGTCACGCCGCTGCACGCCGGTCCGCACCCGGTGCAGTCGAACAAGCCTTGAGTGTCACGCTTCGTCGTCCGGGTGGAAGACATCCTCGATCGTCCGGTCGAAGACACGTGCGATACGGAAGGCGAGCGGGAGGCTCGGGTCGAAGCGGCCGCGCTCGATCGAGATGACGGTCTGCCGCGAGACACCGAGTTCCTCCGCGAGACGCGCCTGGGACCACCCGCGCCCGGAGCGCAGGAACGCGAGTTCGTTGTCCATCAGCGGCTCCACCGCTTCTCGACCAGGTACCGGACAGCCGTGTCGAGCACCACGAGCGCGAGGACTCCGCTCAGCGCCGCGCTCGCGCTGACGTCCAGGTCCGCGAGGGTGACGGCAGCGAGAGCGATCCCGCAGGCCGCGAACGTATCGGTACACGCCCCGCTGGTGGCGCGCGTGAACCAGGCGGTCTCGACGTTCTCCTCCGCATGACGGTCGGAGAGGGCTGTGTGCTGGGAGACGAAGGCGAGCCACGACAGGGACAAGCACGGCCCCAGGGCCATGGTGGCGAAAACCCCGAAGGAGAGCATCTGGCTCCCCTCACGGAACAGTGCCGCCGCAGCACCGAAGGCTGCCGCCAGGGCCGCTCCCGCCACGACCGTGAGGGCGTAGGCGGAGGCCGGGGCCTTCACCCCGCCCGCCTTCTGTTAAGTGTGCTTGACAACATGACGGTGAGTAAAGCGCACGTGACATCGGGCGTCAAGTAAACTTGTCCCGCTGCGCGGTCGGCCCTGCATCCGACGCACCCGGGCACACATTCCCGTACCACGCGACTGAGCCGTCGCCCCTCGCTTCGACAAAAGTGGATCAAGGTCGCGGTAATCCGATGGTGCCGTGCCGGCCGCCCCGGGATACTCGGCGCGGTGACGATCCACGAAAACGGCTCCGGCCCGACGCTGACAACCGGCGAGCACGATGGTGAGCTGAGCGAGCGGCTGGAAAGAGAGCTGGTCGCCTTCAACACGACCGCCAGCGGCGCGGGCGACTACGGCTCGTTCTCGGTCAAGGTGGCCGATGGTGCGGGAGAACTGGTCGGTGGGCTCACCGCATGGACGTGGGGTGGCCTGTGCGGGATCTCGATGCTGTGGGTCCGCGAAGACTGCCGAATGGACGGATGGGGCAGCAAGATTCTGCTGGCAGCCGAGAAGGAAGCGCGGACGCGGGGCTGCGACCGTGTCGCGGTCTCCTCATTCACGTTTCAGGCGCCCGGCTTCTACCAGCACCACGGCTATACCGAGACGGGCCGGACCCTGGGCATCCCTGGAGGAAACGCGGACGTGCACATGTTCAAGTCGCTGACCGACTGAGCGTCCCGGCGCCCGCGGTAGCCATGCTGGTCATCGCGGAGAACCGCCGCTCGCGGCGCAAGGGCGCGGCGGTTCTGCCCGCCCTCCGGCTAGGACTTGTCCGGCGGATCTTGTGCCCCTCCTGGGCACCGCAAAAGCAGAGCGGCCATTGAGTGATCGGCAGGGTTCGGCGCGGCAGACAGGAAGGTGCGAGGCTCAGGAGCTGTCCGCGGCCCCGTCCAGCAGTGCCGTTGCCAGCGTGCGGGCGTGGGCCAGTCGGCTGCTGTCGCCCTCCAGGCCGGCCCGCGCCATCGCGCCCTCCAGCAGGAAGGACAGGTGCTCCGCCAGAGCGCTGGCCTCTCCGGGACGAGAGGGCAGCAGGTGTCCGAGGTGGCCGCCGATCAGTTCCTCGACTGTCTCCTTGTGGCGGCGTACGACCTCACGCCCGGCGTCCCCCAGGGGCAACTCGGCCGCCACGTTGAGCAGGCCGCAGCCGCGGAAACCGGTCTCCCGGGCGGCCTCCGCGCTATCGGCGTAGGTGTCGAAGACGGCCAGGACGGCTTCGCGAGGGCCCGCCGTCTCCTCCAGTCGTGTGCGGTATGCCGCGAGCCACTCCTTATGCCGGGCGTCGAGATAGGCCCTGACCAGCTCGGCCTTGGAGGAGAAGTTGTTGTACAGGCTTGTTTTGGCCACGCCGGCTTCGGCGATGATCGTGTCGATCCCGGTGGCCGTCACGCCGTCGGCATAGAAGCGGCGTGCTGCGGTCGCCAGCAGACGTTCCCGGGCCGGCCGCCGCCTGCCGACCGCCGCAGACCCCGTGTTGGTCTCGCTCATCCCTCACTCCCCGACGACGACGAACGGACAGTCTCCATCATGGCGCGCCACTCCACTAAATGAACAGACCTGTACATTTAATTGAGAAGGCGGAACTACCCAGTCAGGAGCCGACCGCATGAACTTCCTGCCCTGTGACCTGATCGTTGACGGAGTCCGCATCTCCTACCGCGACCGCGGCGCGAGCGAGCCGGTGGTGTTCGTCCACGGCACCCCCTCCCACTCGTACGAGTGGCGGAACGTTGTGCCGCACGTCGAGGCCGCCGGCCACCGGGCGATCACATACGACCTGCCGGGTTACGGGCGCTCCGAGCGTCCGGTGGACCGCGACACCTCTGTCGCCGCCCAGACGGATCTGCTGGCCGGCCTGCTCGACGCTCTGGACATCGAGCAGGCCGCCCTCGTCGCCCACGACATCGGCGGCGCCATCGGTCAGCGGTTCGCCGTTGCCCACCCCGAGCGGGTGCGGCGGCTGATGATCATCGACACGGTCAGCTACGACTCCTGGCCTTCCGAGACCTGGAGAAAGATCATCGAAGAGCAGCTGGAAGGACACATGCATCTGCAGCAGGAAGCGTTCGACGCCCTGCTCACCCGGCAGTTGGAGATGACGGTGGCCGACGGCGCAGCGACGATGACCGATGACGTCCTTGACGCGTACCTGGCGCCCCACCGGTCGGCGCTCGGCCGCGTCTCCTTCTTCGAGCACCAGGTGCGGCACTACGACTCCCGGTACACCGAGGAGATCGCCGACCAGCTTGGTTCCCTGACCATGCCGGTCCACATCCTCTGGGGCGAGCGCGACCAGTGGCAGCCCTTGGCCTATGCCCACCGGCTCGCCGAAGACATCCCCGGCGCCCGCCTCACGGTCGTCCCCGGGGCCGGACACTTCGTGATGGAGGACGCACCCGAGCGCGTCACGGCAGAGATCCTCGGTTTCCTTGCCGAGGAGGACTTGTCCGGCCGGTCGTGCACGGAGCCAGATGACGAGGGCCGCGGCGTTCGCGGTTCCGAGGAACCGGACAAGTCCTAGTCGGCGCCGTTCTCACGCCATGTCCGACGCCGTTTGTGCCCTCAGCTCCTCGTCGTTGATCAGTGTCGCGGTCAGAGGGTGCGGGCGTACGTGAGGAAGTCGGCCCAGGCGTCGGGGGTGAAGCGGAGTATGGGGCCCTCGGGGTCCTTCGAGTCGCGGACGTGGACGGTGCGGGGGGTGGGGGCGACTTCGATGCAGTCGCCGCCCTGCGGGCTGCTGTAGCTCGACTTGAACCAGGGCAACCCCGAGTTCTGGATCTCGGTATTGGCGATGCTCATAGCTCTCCTGCCACTTGCTCGATGAGGCGGACCGACTCCTCGGTGCCGAGGGCGAGGGCGCGCATTGCACCGTAACGGAGCCAGAAGGAACTGGTCTGTTCCCGGCCAGCCAGGGACGTCACACAACCTTGCGCTTCGGTGTAGACGAACTCCTGTCCGTCGGCTGTCTCCATCAGCACCATATGCCCGTTCAGACCACTGTGGACCGCACATGATGAGGGCATGACCTGGACCTCGACGTTGCGCAGCTTGGCGCTCTCCAGCAGGTGGCGGAGCTGCGCTCGCATCACCTCGTGGCCTCCCACCATGCGATGCAGCGTCGCCTCCTCGATGATGAAGGAGAACGTCACCATGGGCTTCTTGCGGGTGAGCAGCGCCTGCCGCGAGAGGCGTGCCGTCAACCACTGGTCGACCGTCTCGTCCTCAACGGGCGGGTAGGTGCTGCTGAGCACGGTTCTCGCATACTCCTCCGTCTGGAGAAGTCCCGGGACCGTGAACGGGTCGTATGAGAACCGGACCACCGCCTCCTTCTCCAGAGCCGCCAAGTCACGGAAGAACGTCGGCAACTGGGCGAGATCCACCTCCTCCTGCAACTCCCACAACACACCCCCCGCCTCCACCGCTTCCTCCGCCCGCCCCGTGAACTCCGCCCTCGCCGGGCGCCGTCCCTGCTCCACCGACGCGCAGTGGTCCTGCGAATACCTGATCCGCTCGGCCAACTCCTCCTGCGTCAGCTCCGCCTTCGTGCGGAAGAACTTCAGCAGCTTCCCGTACGCAACCCAACTGCCCGGCCTGTCGTCCTCGCTAGTGCGAGTCCCCCGGCGGCGGTTGTTCCCCATCTGTCCCACGCCCCTGTCTCGTCGTACGCGCGTGCTACCCGGGTACAACGACACGCACCGGCCGGGGTTCTGGGCATCGGGTCGTACAAAACCCGTCCCCGTTAGTACGTCACGGTCCTGAAGTTCGGCGGCCCTGCCGGTCTTTCGCCGCCTCCCGCCACCGTTGCTCCATGCATCCACCAACCGCCGACGCCACCCACCCCGCCGCCCTCTCCGCGCTCTTCAGCCCCACCCCCCGCGGCGCCCGCCGCGCCCGGCTCCTCGCCGTGCACCAGCTCGGCGAGTGGGGCATCCTCCGTGCCGCGCCCACCGCCCGGGCCGTCGCCGCCGTGACCGCCGAGCTGGCCGCCAACGCGGCCGTGCACGGGCGGTATCCGGGGCGGTACTTCCGGCTGCGGCTGTTCCTGGGGGAGCGCGTCGTACGGGTCGAGGTCTCCGACGCCCGTCCGGAGCGCCCCGTGCCCGCCGCCCCGTTCCCCGCCTCCGGCGGCGGCGGTGGGCGGGGGCTGGTGCTCGTGGCGGCGTTCGCGGAGCGGTGGGGGTGTTTCCAGCCGCATGCCGCCGTCAAGACCGTCTGGGCCGAGGTCCGCCGTCAGGGCTGAGCACCCTGCCGTCCCGGCTCTGGCCGATCGCGTACGGCAAGGGCGGAGCCCTGAAATCGAGAGCCGGGACGACAAGCTGACCGCGCTGTTCGTATGCGCGAAGGTCCTCGGGACGCCCTGCCGGAGTTGCCCGTCCCGGGCCGATGCCGACAGGGCTCCCCCCGCCGCCTGTTATGGGGCGACGCGGGCCTGGACGATCAGCGTGCCCAGATTCTCGGGGTCGGGAGCCTCAAGGACTCGCGTATCGACCTCCAAGAAGCCGTAGTTCATCAGAATGCCGTGCCACATCTCCTCGGAGTATGCCCACCGCCGGACCGGCAGGACCTTGCCCGTGAAGCCGTTGCCGTACATACCTTGAGCGCCGTAGCAGCCGTCGACGGCCGGCGCCTGCGAGAACACCAGGACGCCGCCGGGGTTGAGGTGCGCGCGGATGACGGGCAGGAGACGACGGGGGTCGGTGAACCAGAAGGCGCCCCAGACCGAGTAGATGGCGTCGTACTTCTCCTCGGTGGTGGTCAGGAAGTCCACTGCCTCGCGGAGGTGGAAGCGGGCTTCCTCGATGTCGCCCCAGCGCTCCTCGGCGTGCTTGATTTGGACGGGAGACAGGTCGATCCCTGTGGCATGGATGCCTTTACGGGCGAGGTAGGCGACCTCGTTTCCGCTGCCGCAGCCGAGTTCGAGAGCGTTCTTGGGCTGGCAGAGCAGTTCTTCGGCGGGGCCGTGGTGGTCGTATTGCGTCCAGCAGAATCCTTTGTCGATGGAGTCCTGAACCGAGCCGATCTTCGTCACGGCCCCGGTCGCGTAGCGGTCCCAGTAGCGTTCAACGCTCATGTAGCAACGTTCCTCGTTGGGCTGGTTGTTGAGCATCTGCACCGTCTGACTCCGACGACACCGCACGCTACTCGCTCAGCCCTCTGGCCGGGCTCGTCCTGCCGGTTCTGCCGCCAAACGTGGCGGCCGGGGCCGCCCCGAAAGACGACCCCGGCCTGGTAGTCCCGCCGGTCAGTGGCAGCTCGTCCCCTGGGCGCAGGGGGAGCACTTCGAGGAGTCCCGCTCCCACAGCGGCCAGTCCACCTCGAACCCGTGCTGCTCGACGACGGCCGCGGTTCGCATGACGGTGCCGTCGGACGCGTCTCCGGGCAGGGCAAGACTGTGCGCCGGGTGCGCGTCGTCACGGAGCCGCACTCCCAGTACATCGGGTGGGAACACTCTTTGACGGGGCTCAACATGGAGGCCGGCGAGGACATCCGATGGCTGCCCAGGCACCGCCTGCCCGAAGGGATCACCTTCCCTGTGTCCGGCAACGACTGGTGGCTGTTCGACGACCGGCTCCTCGCCGTGGGCCACTTCGACGCAGACGGCCGTGTACTGGGCTCAGAACTGATCGAGGCCCCCGGTATCGTGGCAGAGTGCGTCCGTGTGCGGGATCAGCTCTGGCCCCTCGCCCTTGCCCACTCCGAGTACAAGCTCTGACCGATAGGTGAGCACCGAAGCACAGGCACAACGAGAAGCATTGGGTGCCCGACTCCGTGGATTCCGCAAGGACGCGGGGTACTCCAGCGGTCGGGCATTCGCCGCGGCGACCGGTTGGCAGGAATCGAAGGTCTCCCGGATCGAGAACGGGCGGCAGAACGCCAGCGAGGACGACATCCGCGTCTGGTGCCGGCTTACCCACGCCCAGGACCAGATCGGCGACCTGATCGCCACCGTCCGGCACATCGAGGAACTGTGGCTGGAATGGCGCCGTCAGCTCCAGTCCGGGGCAGAACCCCGGCAGCGCAAGGCCCTTCCGGTCTACGCGAAGACCAAGGTCTTCCGCATCTGGCACCCCACCGTGGTCTGGGGCACCCTCCAGACGACCGAGTACGCCGCCGAGACCTTCCGCCAGGTCGTCGACTACTACGAGATCCCCGACGACGTGGACGCGGCCGTGGCCAAGCGGATGGAGCGTCAGCAGTATCTGTACAAAGGGGACCGGATCTTCAACGTCCTGCTCGCCGAACAGGTCCTCTACACCAACTTCGGCGGACCCGACGTGATGCGAGGCCAGCTTGATCGCCTCCTCGCCGTCATGTCCCTGCCCCGCATGAGCCTCGGGCTCATCCCGGTGCGAGCGCCCATGCACATCTGGCCGGGTAACTCCTTCTCGATGTTCGACGGCAGGCTTGTTCTCGTGGAGACCTATTCGGCCGAGTTCTCCGTCACGCAGCCCCGTGAGATCGCGCTCTACGCGAAGGCCTTCGACCTGCTGAAGCGGTCCGCCGTGTACGGGCAGTCAGCGAGAGCGCTGATCACCAGGGCTCTCGCACGGCTGGACGGCTGACCACGGGCCGCGCGGTGTCGCTCAGAACAGTTTGCCCGGGTTCATGAGGTCCAGCGGGTCGAAGACCCGCTTGATGTCCCGCTGCAGCTCCAGCCCCACCGGCCCCAGTTCCTTCGCCAGCCACTCCTTCTTCAGCAGCCCCACCCCGTGCTCCCCCGTGATCGTGCCGCCCAGCTCCAGGCCCAGCGCCATGATGGCGTCGAACGACTCCCGGGCCCGGGCCGTCTCGTCCGGGTCGCGGGGGTCGAAGCAGACGTTGGGGTGGGTGTTGCCGTCGCCCGCGTGGACGCAGGTGCCGATGGTCAGGGCGTACGTGTCGGCGATGGCGGCGACGCCGTCGAGGAAGTCGCCGAGGCGGCTGCGGGGGACGCAGACGTCGTCGATCATCGTCGTGCCGGTCATCGCCTCCAGCGCGGGCAGCGCCGCGCGGCGGCCGGCGAGCAGCAGCTCCGACTCCGGCCCGTCCGCCGCCGGGACGACCTCCGTGGCCCCGGCCGCCGTGCACAGGGCGCCGAGGGCGGCGAGGTCGGACGCGGGGTCGGGGGTGTCGAAGGCGGCGAGGAGGAGGGCCTCGGTGGTGTCGGGGAGGCCCATCTTCGTCAGGGCGTTGACGGCCCGTACGGTCGTACGGTCCATCAGCTCCAGCAGCGACGGGACGTGCCCGCCCGCCATGATCCGGCAGATCGCGTCGCACGCCGCCGCCGCGGACGGGAACTCCGCCGCCAGCGCCAGCTGCGGGGCCGGCGCCGGCTTGAGGGCGAGCGTCGCGCCGACCACCGCGCCCAGGCTGCCCTCCGAGCCGACGAACAGCCGGGTGAGGTCGTAGCCGGCGACGCCCTTCGCCGTGCGGCGGCCGGTGGTCAGCAGCCGGCCGTCGGCGAGGACGACGTCGAGGCCGAGGACGTACTCGGCGGTCACGCCGTACTTCACGCAGCACAGGCCGCCGGAGCCGGTGCCGATGTTGCCGCCGATCGTGCAGGTCTCCCAGCTCGACGGGTCCGGCGGGTAGAACAGGCCGCGGGCGGCGACGGCGCGGGAGAGGGCGGCGTTGACGACGCCGGGTTCGACGACGGCGATGCGGTTGACCGGGTCGACCTCCAGGATGCGGTCCATCTTCACGAAGGACAGCACGATGGCGCCGTCGCCCGCGTTGGCCCCGCCGGACAGGCCGGTGCGGGCGCCCTGCGGGACGACGGGGACCCGCAGCGCCGTGGCCGTGCGCATGACGTGCTGCACCTGCTCGACCGTCTGCGGCAGCACGACCGCCGCGGGCGTGCCGGAGGGGCAGAACCCGGCCATGTCGCCCGCGTACGCGGCGGTGACGTCCGGGTCGGTCAGCACCGCCGCCGCGGGCAGGCCGGTGCGGAGTGCGGCCCGCACGGCCTCGTCCCCGGCTGCCCCGTCGTCCCCGGCCGCCTCGTCCCTGACTGGCTGAGCGCTCATGGCTCCAGCCTGCAACGGCTCCCCCCGCCGCGGAACCCCGCCGGGGGGAGCCGCCGCCTCACACCTCCCGCGGCAGCTGCGCGTCCAGCCAGTCCGTCAGCGTCTCCATGTACGAGGCCGTGATGTGCGCCCCGCCGCGGTACACGATGACGTTCCCGATCACCGCAGGGCACGTGCCGTCCTTGCACATCACCGGCTTGGGGTCGATGAGCCCGACCTCGTCGTACTTCGCGTTCGCGCGCGTGCTCACCGGCTCGTACTTGTACCCGTCGGACTCCGGGAACGCGCAGTCCTCAAGATCCCTGAAGGAGCCGGAGACGCAGGAGGGGATGTCCTCGGGCGGGTAGGGGTTGTCGGCGAGGGTCATGACGGTGGCGCCGGTGCCGAGGAGGTCGTCCAGGGTCTTCTCGTAGCCCTTCTGGTGGGCCCGCGCGCCCTCCTCGGCGCTGAGCCGCCGGCCGTCCTCCATGACGGTCTTCGCGTCCCGCGTGCCGGTGAGGATCAGCGCCGGGCTCTCGTCGCCGATGCGCTCCAGGGCGTTCTCGCGCCACTCGTCGCACTCGGTGTACGCGCGCTTCAGCCCGCTGTTGAAGACGGTGACCTGCGCCGGGGTGCAGCCCGCCTTCGTGAGGGTGACCAGGCGCAGGCCGCGCCGTTCTGTGACCTTCTCCAGCGCGGGCGCGTACTGCATGGCGTGCGAGTCGCCGAAGAGGACGACGGTCTCGTCGCCGCCCTCGTCCCCGTACGCGCAGTCCCCGGGCTCGGTCTCCTGCTTCTCGGCCAGGCAGCCGTCGTCGTGGACCTTGCCGCGGTCGTCGACGGCCTGCTCGGGCAGCGGGCGCAGGGCCTTCGCGGCCTTCTGGGGCTGCTCCTCGTCGGCGAGGGCCGCGGCGCCGCGGGCCTGCTCGGGGGAGGCGAGCGCGACCGTCGGGGTGGTCACCCAGGAGCCGGTCGCGACCAGCACGGTCGCGGCGGTGCAGGTGGCGCCGACGGCGAGGGCGCGGGGGGTGGGGAACAGGGCGCGGGCGCGGCGTACGGGCTCCTCCACCAGCCGGTGCGTGAGCGCCGCGGGCAGCGCGGCGGCGGCGACCACGACGACCATCCAGCGGATGGACAGCTCGCGGTCGAGGGCGAGGGGTACGAAGATGACGGCCGGCCAGTGCCACAGGTACCAGGAGTACGAGATCCGCCCGGCGTAGCGCAGCGGCGGGACGGACAGCACCCGGGCGACGGGGTGCGCGGCGGCCCCGCAGCCGGCGGCGATCACGGCGACGGTGCCCAGCACCGGCAGCAGGCCCCACGGGCCCGGGAAGGCGGTGGCGTCGTCGAACCGCAGCCCGGCGTACGCGACGGCCGCCAGCCCGGCCGCCGCCAGCGCACCGGCGGCGAGCCCGGCCGCGGACCTGTGCGGGCCCGTGCCGGGCAGCACGCGGCGCCAGGCGGCGGCGGGGACGAGGGCGAGGAGACCGCCGGCGGCCAGCTCCCAGCCGCGGGTGAACGTCGAGAAGTACGCGACCCCGGCCTCCTCGGCGCTCAGCCGCACCGCGTGCACGAACGACACCGCGGCCAGCGCCCCGAGCGTCACCGCCAGCCGCGCCCGCAGCCCGAAGCGGCCCGCGCGTCCCCGGCGCGCCGCCCGCAGCGACCACAGCACCGCCAGCACCAGCAGCGGCCAGACCAGGTAGAACTGCTCCTCCACCGCCAGCGACCAGTAGTGCTGCAGCGGGCTGGGCGCCGCGTCCTCGGCCGAGTAGTCGACGGCCCGCCCCGCCTGCTGCCAGTTCGTGGCGTACAGCGCCGCGCCCACCGCGTCCTCCGCGACGTTCCTCCGCTCCAGCGGCGGCATCCACTGCACCGCTGCCACGCACACGGCCAGCACCACGACCGCGGCGGCGGGCAGCAGCCGCCGGGCGCGGCGGCCGTAGAAGCGCAGCAGCGACACGGTGCCCTGCCGCTCCGCCTCGCGCAGCAGCAGGCCGGTGATGAGGAACCCGGAGACGACGAAGAAGACGTCCACACCGACGTAGCCCCCGGCCAGCTGCGGGACGCCCGCGTGGTAGAACAGCACCAGGCCGAGCGCCACCGCCCGCAGTCCCTCCACGTCGGGGCGGAACGCCGGGCGACGGCGCTCGTCTTGTTCGGTCTCTCGCGCAGCCTCCTGCTGCTTCCGCTCGATACGCATCACAGTTGCGTATCATCCCGGTCACGTAATGGTCGAGCCGGGGTGGGGGAACGGGTGGGGGTCAGCCGGTGCTCAGAGGTTGCCGCGCTTGTCCTGCTCGCGCTCGATGGCCTCGAACAGCGCCTTGAAGTTGCCCTTGCCGAAGCCCATCGAGCCGTGCCGCTCGATAATCTCGAAGAACACCGTGGGCCGGTCCTGTACCGGCTTGGTGAAGATCTGCAGCAGGTAGCCGTCCTCGTCGCGGTCGGCGAGGATCTTCAACTCCCGCAGCTCCTCGATCGGCACGCGGGTGTCGCCGACCCATTCGCCGAGGGTGTCGTAGTACGCGTCCGGCACGCCGAGGAAGGCGACGCCGCCCGCGCGCATGGTCCGCACCGTGCTCACGATGTCGTTCGTGGCCAGCGCGATGTGCTGCACGCCGGGGGAGTTGTAGTACTCCAGGTACTCGTCGATCTGGGACTTCTTCTTGCCGGGCGCCGGCTCGTTGATCGGGAACTTGACCTTCAGGGTGCCGTCGGCGACGACCTTCGACATGAGCGCGGAGTACTCGGTGGCGATGTCGTCGCCCACGAACTCCTTCATGTTCGTGAAGCCCATGACCTTGTTGTAGAAGGCCACCCACTCGTCCATCTTCCCGAGTTCGACGTTGCCGACGCAGTGGTCCACGGCCTGGAACGTGCGCTGCGCGGGCGGGGTGACCATCGGCTCGGCGGCCGCGTAGCCCGGCAGGTACGGGCCGTCGTAGCCGGTGCGCTCGACGAGGGTGTGGCGGGTCTGGCCGTACGTCGCGATGGCGGCGAGCACCACGGTGCCGTGCTCGTCCTTCAGCTCGTACGGCTCCTCCAGCCCGGTGGCGCCCCGGGCCACCGCGTGCGCGTAGGCGGCGCGGGCGTCGGGGACCCGCAGGGCGAGGTCGACGACGCCGTCACCGTGCTCGGCGACGTGCGCGTCGAGGAAGCGGCCGCGGTCGGTGGCGGCCTTGATGACGGAGGTGAAGACGAAACGGGCGGCGCCGTTCTCCAGGACGTAACTGGCCGTCTCGCGGCTGCCGTTCTCCGGTCCGGAGTACGCGACCAGCTTCATGCCGAACGCCGTGGAGTAGTAGTGGGCGGCCTGCTTGGCGTTGCCGACCGCGAACACCACGGCGTCCATCCCCTGCACCGGGAAGGGGTCGTCCTGCCGGGTCTGCGGAGCGGGCTGATCAATGGTCTCGGTCATGCTCAAAGGGTCTCTCCGGTTGGCAAGGTGTGCAATAGTTGCCGAAATAACTGGACAGAATGACCGGTGAGGCTCGGTGTGCGCCGGGCTATCTGTACAAGCTGACCAACGAGGAGTTCGCGAGATGATCGATCAGCTCGACGGCCGGCTGCTGGAGCTGCTCGCCAACGAGCCGCGCATAGGCGTGCTGGAGGCCAGCCGCCGCCTCGGCGTCGCCCGCGGCACCACCCAGGCCCGGCTGGACCGGCTGCGGTCCGGCGGCGTCATCCGCGGCTTCGGCCCCGACGTCGACCCGGCGGCCCTGGGCTACCCGGTGACCGCGTTCGCCACCCTGGAGATCAAGCAGGGCCAGGGCACGGACGTACGCAGCCACCTCGCCGGGGTGCCGGAGGTGCTGGAGCTGCACACGATCACCGGGCACGGCGACATGCTGTGCCGGCTGGTGGCGCGGTCGAACGCCGACCTGCAGCGGGTCATCGACCTGGTCGTGGGCTTCGACGGCATCGTGCGCGCATCGACGGCGATCGTGATGGAGAACCCGGTGCCGCTGCGGATCGTGCCGCTGGTGCGGCAGGCCGCGGGCGGCGGCCCGGGCGGCGGCTAGGACGGCAGCCCGGGCGGCCGCCCTACGAGTCGGCCGTGACCTTCGCCACGAAGTCCTCCAGGTTGCCCCGCATCCGCGCGACCCGCTCCGCCTCGGTCAGCGACTCCTCCTGGGGCACGGTCCGCAGCTTCGGCTGCCGCCGGCCGCGCAGGTAGAGGGAGCAGGCGAGGTCCGCGCACACGTACACGCCGACCGTGTTGCCCCGCCGCCCGCGCGCGCCCGCCAGCGGGGCCGCGAGCAGGCGGACGCCGGAGGCGGCGTGCGCGGTCAGGCAGAGCTGGCACATGCGGGACCGCACGGCGCTCGCGCGGCCCGCCGCCGGCACGCGCAGGGCGATCCCGAGGGGCCCGTCCGGACGGGGGACGACGAGGTGCGCGCGGAGCGGGGCGCCCGGGTCCACCCAGCCGAGGAAGTCCAGGTCCGCCCAGGGCAGCGCGGCGAAGTCGAGCGGCAGCCTGAGCCGGCCGGCGTCGCCTTTGGTGCAGTTCACGAAGGACGTACGGATCTGTTTCTCGTCGAGCGGTTCCACACCCGCCAACCTAGGGAGACCGCGTACGGACCGCATCCGAATTCCGCGGGCGTACGGGCCGTACGCCCCGGTCCGGGGCCCGGGCCGTCAGCAGCCCGGCACGTCGCCGTCGCCCGACGCCAGCGCCTCCAGCGACGCCACCGCGTCCGACAGCTCCGTCACCGGCACCAGCCGCAGCCCCTCCGGCAGCTCCGACTCCGCGTCGCCGCACTCCGCCTCCGGCACCAGGAACACCGTCGCGCCGTCGCGCTTCGCGGCCTGCGTCTTCAGCGCCACGCCGCCGACCGGGCCGACGGTGCCGTCCGGCTCGATCGTGCCCGTACCGGCGATGACCTCGCCGCCCGTCAGGTCCCCGGGGGTCAGCTTGTCGACGATCCCCAGGGCGAAGAACAGCCCGGCGCTGGGCCCGCCGACGTCGGTGAGGCGCAGCTCGACGTCGACGCCGTCCGGGTCGCGGCCGAGGTGGCGCAGGGCGGCGGTGACGGCGGTGTTCTGGGACTCCCGCATCTGCTCCGCGTTGTACTCCCGGATCTCCTTCTTCGAGTCGCCCACGGGGTACACCGCGTCCCTGGGCATCACGGCCTCGTCGGTGGCGAACCAGCCGGAGGCGATGTCCGCGACCCGCAGCGAGACCTCGGGGCCGGTCGCCGCGATCGTCGTCATCCGCAGCTCGCCCCGGGTGGGGTGCTGCTCCGCCCCGGAGACGGAGATCACGGGGTCGCCGCTGTGCTCGCCGAGCACGTCGGCGGTCATCCCGGGCTGGGCGAGCGAGAACGGCAGCGGGGCGAACGCCGCGGCGGCGAGCAGCCCGGCCACGGGCACCGCGGCGAGCGCGAGGGTCACACGACGAGAGCGCACGGCTCCAATCTACGGTGCCCGCGCCGGGCGGGCGCCGCGGGATCCTCGCCGGGTGGCCCTGTGCGGGATGGGCGGGGCGGGCCGTACGGGAGGGCTGCGGGGTGCCGGCGGCGGCTTCGCCGCGCCGCGGTCGCTCCGCGGCGAAGCCGCCGGGGCAGGCGTGGGGGGCGCCGCGGACGGACCGTGCGTTCCCCTGCACGGAGGGCCGCGGACCCGCGCGGCCGGTCGTTCTCGCGTGGGCACGTGGGCCGTTCGGTGCGTACGAGCCCTGCCGCATCGGCGACGCCGCGCTTCCGCGACGGCCGTCTCGCGTCGCATGTCTCCGCACATGCCACGCCGTGCTGTGCCGGTCCGCCGGTCCCCGCCGGTCCCCGCCGGTCCCCGCCGGTCACGCCGTGCCCGCGCGGGCTCAGCGCAACGCTCAGCGCAGCGCCCGGGCGACCTCTCGCGCCGCCGAGACCACCCGCGGGCCCACCTCGCCGGGCACGATCTCGTGCAGCATCACCACGCCCACGCTGCCCTCTATCCCGGACACCCCCAGCAGCGGCGCCGCCGCCCCGCTCGCGCCCGCCTCCAGCTCGCCGTGGGTCAGGGCCAGCGCCAGCTCGGCGTCGTTCTCGCCGGCGCCCGGGCCGAGGCCGCGGCCCTTGAGTATCGCCCGCCCCGCCGCGCCCTGGTCCAGCGCGTGCCGGAAGCCGGCGCGGTAGGCCACGTGGTAGTCGGTCCAGCTGGGCTCGACGACCGCGACGGCCAGCGCCTCGCTGCCGTCGACGAGCGTGAGGTGCGCCGTGGCGCCGACGTCCTCGGCGAGCGAGCGCAGCGCCGGCAGCGCCGCCTCCCGTACCAGGGGGTGCACCTGCCGGCCCAGCCGCAGCACCCCGAGCCCGACCCGCGCCCGGCCGCCGAGGTCGCGGCGGACGAGGGCGTGCTGTTCCAGGGTGGCGAGCAGGCGGTACACGACGGTGCGGTTCACGCCGAGCTTGTGCGACAGCTCGGTGACGGTCAGGCCGTGGTCGGTGTCGGCGAGCAGCTTCAGCACGCGGAGTCCACGGTCGAGGGTCTGGGAGGTCTCTGCGGGCACGCCGCCTCCTCAAGTGATGTGCGGCCCTTCCCGCGCCGGTGCACCTGTCCCGTGCAGCACCGGCGTGCGAGCCGCCGGTCGCAGGTGGCACCGGCTGTCGTTCCACGGCGGCTCTGCCGCGGAACTCGGAGCCCCGCCTCCGCCTCCGCGACGGGGGTGTCCGGCAACCTAGCGAGCGGCACCGCTCAGCGGAAGACCCCGTCCAGAATCCGGTCAGGATCTTCTGCGCCGGGCGCCACGCGCGACCGTTGCGCGCGGCGCAATGACCGTGAAATGGCCGGATTAACCCCACATGAAAGAATCGTGCCATGACCGGCTCCCCGAAGAACGCCGCCGACGCCGCCACCGGCCCGCCGCACCGCGTCGCCGTCCTCGTACGGGACGGCGTCATGCCCCTCGAACTCGGCCTCGTCCACCAGCTGTTCGGCTCCGCCGAGACCGCGGGGCGGCCGCTGTACGAGGTCGTCACCTGCGCGCTGCGGCCCGGCCCGGTGCGTACCGACGCCGACTTCACCGTGCACGTCGGGCACGGCCCCGAAGCGCTGGACGACGCCGGGTCCGTGGTGGTGCCCGCGTCGCACGCCGCGGACGCCCTGGAGGGCGCCCCGGACGGCACCGGGCACGGCGAGCCGTCGCCCGCGCTGCGGGCGGCCCTCGCGCGGGTACGCCCCGAAGCGCGCGTCGCGTCCGTCTGCACCGGCGCGTTCGTGCTCGCCGCCGTGGGCCTGCTCGACGGGCGGCGGGCCACGACGCACTGGAAGTCCGCCGAGCTGTTCCGCCGCCGCTTCCCCGCCGTACGGCTCCAGCCCGACGTCCTCTATACCGAGGACCGCGGCGTCCTCACCTCCGCGGGCGAGGCCGCCGGCATCGACCTGTGCCTGCACATGATCCGCACCGACCACGGCGCCGCCGTCGCGGCCGACGTGGCCCGCCGCACCGTCGTGCCCCCGCACC
The DNA here is from genome assembly GCF_039531005.1 of Streptomyces synnematoformans. Lineage (NCBI taxonomy): Bacteria > Bacillati > Actinomycetota > Actinomycetes > Kitasatosporales > Streptomycetaceae > Streptomyces > Streptomyces synnematoformans. The sequence goes on along the minus strand of NZ_BAAAPF010000035.1, from coordinate 1,794 downwards.
GCGACGGCGGCCAGGCCCAGTACGTGCCCCGGCCGGTCGCCGAGCCGGAGCTGACCACCACCGGCCGGGCCCGCGCCTGGGCGCTGGCACACCTCGACCGGCCCGTCGCCCTGCGCGAGCTGGCCGCGCGGGAGTCGATGAGCGTACGGACCTTCAGCCGCCGGTTCCGCGAGGAGACGGGCCTGACGCCGCTGCAGTGGCTCACCCGGCAGCGCGTGGAGCGGGCGCGCCAGCTGCTGGAGGAGACCGACCGCAGCATCGACCGGGTCGCGGCCGACGCGGGCTTCGGCACGGCGGCGTCGCTGCGGCAGCACATGCACGCGGCGCTGGGCGTCTCGCCGACCGCGTACCGCGGCACGTTCCGCGGCCCGGGACAGCTGCCGGCGGGCGCGGCGGAGACGGCGGAGACGGCGGAGACGGCAGGGACGGCAGGGACGGCAGGGACGGCAGGGTAACCGGCGGCGCGCCGCCCGCCGGCCCCGGGCCCGCGGGCGGGGCAGCACCGGCGGGGGCGCGCCCCGCGGCGCCCCCGCCCGGCACACCCGGCGCTCACGTGTCGCCGGAGTCGTCCGACGGCCACGGGTCGCTCAGCCACAACTCGTCCCGCGCCGCCGGGCCCAGCAGCTCCCGCAGCCCCTCGTCCAGACCGAGCTGCGCCGTCTCCGTACCCGGGGGCACGGCCCGCAGCGTGCGCTCCAGCCAGGTGGAGACCGCCGCGGCCGGCGCCTCGATCAGCGCGTCCCCGTCCGAGGCCGTCAGCGCCAGGCAGATGACGCTCCCCGCCCCGGACTTCGTCGGCCAGACGCGCACGTCCCCGTGGCCGCACGGCCGGAACACCCCCTCCACCAGCAGCTCGCGGGCGAACGACCAGCTCACCGGCGCCGCCGAGCCGATGTGGAAGCTGATGTGGACGGCGTACGGGTCGGTCGACCGGTACGTCAGCCGGGACGGGACCGGGATGCTTCTCTCCGGCGACAGCACGAGCCGCAGCTCCAGCTCACGTTCCACCACGGTCTGCATGGTGTGGCACCTCTCTTGTCGGATCTCGTCGGATCTCGTCGGACCTCGCGCAGGTCTTCACGGGCCTGCACGGGGAGAGAGGGCGAAACCCCCGGGCTCTTACGCGACTTCCGCAGACTTTCTGACAAGTCTCTAAAGGCGGAACGGGGACGAGGCGGACCCGGCCGTCGGCGGCTTCTGGTACATGTGGACCTCATGAGCGCCCCGACACCACCCTCCGGCGGCGGGATCCCCGGCCCCGGTTACTACCCCGACCCCTCCATCCCGGGCTACGTCCGGTACTGGAACGGTGCGGCGTGGGTCCCCGGCACCAGCCGCCGCGCGCAGGAGGGCGAAGAGCACCTGGTCGCGCCGGCGGAGCACGCGGGCGCGGACGGTGCGGAGACCCCGGCGCCCGCCGGGCCGGCCGGCCCGGGCCCGGCTGGTCCGGCTGTGAGCGAGACCGGGCCCGTCTTCCTCGACGAGGAGGAGCCCGAGGACGCCGTGCCCGTCGCCCGCGGGCGGCACGCCGCGCGGGGCGCCGGTGCGGACGACGCGCCGTCGGACGTACGGGACGCCGCGGATGCGGCGGCCGCTGGTACCCCCTCGGACGCGGAGGGCGCGTGGCAGGCGGTGGACGTCGCGGAACGGGCCGGTGGCCGCGTCGCCTGGGGCGCGCAGGAGCGGCAGGACCCGCCGGCCCTCGCGGTGCCGGCCGAGCTGGGCGGCGGGTCCTGCCGCGCCTGCGCGCCGTCCTCGCCCCGAAGGTCGACGCGGCCCTGCACCTCCACCGCG
>NZ_BAAAPF010000034.1:0-35660 GCF_039531005.1 Streptomyces synnematoformans | reverse complement strand
CGTGCGCGTCGGGGTCGGCGGGCAGGGCGGCGATGGCGGCCGGGTCGTGGGCCGCGGACGGCGGCGTATCCGCCGACGGCGGCGGGCCCGCGGACCGCGACGGATCCGGGGACGGCGGCGGGCCCGCGGACGGACGCGGGGCGGGAGCGGGGTCCGGTGTCATCTCGGGGCCAGCGTAGCGGGGGTGCCCGGTCAGACGGTCCAAGACGACTCCAGATCCACCACATCCCCCGCCAGCGCCGCCACGTCCGCCGCGGTCTGCGCGCGCAGCGCCAGCCGCTCCACCCGGTCCTCCCGGTACTTGCCGTGCTCCGCCGCCGACGACCACATGGACAGCACCAGGAAGTCGCCCTCCTCCGACTGCCCCAGCACCCCCCGCAGCATCCCCGGCGACCCCGCCATCGCCGGGTTCCACACCTTCTCCTGCATCAGCGTGAAGTGCTCCACCCGCTCCTCGTGCACCCGGCAGTGCGCGAGCCGCAGCACGTCGGCGCCCTCGAACCGCGGCTCGAACCCCAGCTTCACGTCCATCCGGTGCTCGAAGAGGCGCACCCGCATGTCCTTGAACGTGCCGAGCTGGGCCGTCGCGAGCCGGTCGTGGGAGCGGGCCATGAACGAGTCGTACAGCGCCCTGCTCTCCCAGAAGGCGACGAGGTGCACCACGCCCTCACGCGCCCGGCTCCAGCCCCCGCCCTGCCCCCGGAAGCCCGGTTCGCCGAGCAGCCCCGCCCACTTCCGCTGCCCCCGCTCGAAACCCCGGCGGTCCACCACGGTGCAGCGAATCCACTTGACCAGCACCGCGCTATCCTACGGCCTGCCCACCCGGCGATCACCGGCGTGCGCAGCCGAGTTCACGCCCCCAACGCGCCGCCGCCGACCACGAGCCACGAGGGCCCCGCCTCCGGCAGGGAGCCGCCCCGTAGAACCGCGAGACCCGACGCCGGCACCGGAGGACGGCGCACCCCGGCACACGGAGGGGGACCGGCCGTCGTCGGCCGGTCCCCCTCCGGGACGCACGGGTCAGCCGGACACGGGCCACGCAGCACCCCGCAGGGCTGCGCGCCCGCGCCGCCTACTGGGGCAGGGTCGATACTCTGGCGTGCGCTACTCCTCGCCCGGTCGTGGTCGGTCGGCGAAAGCGCGCAGCCTGCGGCCCGGCGCCGTCTCTGCGAGGCGGAGGACCCCGGGTTCCTTGGCAGCGAGGGCCTTTCTGGCCGCCTCACACCAGTCCTCACGGTCGAGAAGCGCCAGATAGCGGTCACGATATGACTGCCAACGCTCGGCTGGCCCGATCGACTCTGCGTCGCCATCTTCCCCGAGGCTGCTGGCCAGCCACGCGGCAGTGGAGTACCGCCCGGCGGAGGACCCCAGACGCTCAAGGTGACGCAGATGCGCAGCCAGTACCGCTTCGGCATGGGGGTAGCGCGAGAGGGTCATGCCCATACCCTGGCTGTAGGTCAGCACGAGGAGCAGTCTGCCGGTGTGGTCTGCGATCTCGTCGTCCACGCAGGGTTCGGCGATGGCTTCGTGCAAGTCCGTGGCCTCAGCGACAGAGCCGGCGAAGTACGCGTTGAGGAAGTCGCCGTCACATGCCCGGCGAAGGAGCCAGAGCCGGGCAGCAGGATCGTCGAGTCGGCAGAGGGCTTCCACGACGTAGACCCGTCCCCAGCCGGTGACTCGTCCAGCGAGCCAGAGGAGGGCTTCGGCGTCGCCTCCAGGCAGCCGTTCCAAGGCACGCGCTGCGAGGGGGCCGAAGCGGTGCGACAGAAGTCCGATCGTTTGGATCAGTGGGACATCATCGGCCGTTCCCACGGCCGCGAGGAGGGCAAGGCCCACGGTGACCCCGCATCGGTCGACACCGTGCCTGACAAGCCACCGGCCCGTCTGGAGAACACGGTCTCTGTCAGCCCGCCGGGCCGCCGCCGTGATGTGCTCGTTTTCGTGAATCGGGACGTAGAGGTCGTGGAAAGCGTCGGCGAGGTCGCTGGGGCCGGCCGAAGGCCGGGCCAGGTGAGCGTCCAAGACGGACGCCACGTCCCACCCGATTCGGCTCCGGTCTTCAGGGCGCCGGGGGCGAGGCCGTCGACGGTGCGCCCGATCTTCTGGATACGGTTCTCCGTCGCGCGGAAGAGGCTCGTCTGGCGTGGACTCGTGTAGCGCCAGCGCGTGGTCGAACAGTGGTACCTGTGATCCCGGGGGCTTCATCCCGGTCGCCTCGCTCACCAGCGGGCGGAAGGCTCGTTTCTCTTGATCATGGCCAGCAGCATGCCACGGCAGTACTGGCGTCACAAGACCCGACGTTCCTGCCCCTCAGGGCCGGATCGCCGCCGGGGTCGGCCAATTGCTCAACATGACGGTCGCGCTCTCGCGCATGATCGTCGTGCCCTCATCGAAGGCCACAGCCTGCGGTAGCGATGTGCATGCCCAGCACGTCGCTCACGATCGAGGCGGACAGAGCGGTCACCAGAGCGAAGAGGACCGGCCGATGGCCGGTCCCCTTCAGAACGCGCAAGTCAGCTGGCTTCGCAGGTCACGTCGTATGTCGCATCCGACGCGACTCCGCCTGTTCTCAGCTGCAGCCGCTGGTTGAGCCGCAGCCCTCGCAGATGTAGCAGCTGCCCGCGCGCTGCATCTTCGTGCCGCACGAGAAGCACAGCGGCGCGTCCGCCTGGATGCCGAGCTGCATCTCCACCAGCTCCGCCGAGGTGTGCGCCTCCTGCGGGGCCGGCTTGGCCTGCTCGATCGTCACCGGCGGGGCCGGGCGGGTGGCCGGTGTGCGGGGGGCGGACTGGGCCAGGCCCTCGACGTCCAGCTCCTCGTCCGTCGGCTCGTACGAACCGGTCTCCAGGTGCCGCTCGCGCTCCTCCGCGGAGTGGATGCCCAGCGCCGAGCGGGTCTCGAACGGCAGGAAGTCCAGCGCCAGCCGGCGGAAGATGTAGTCGACGATCGACTGCGCCATCCGCACGTCCGGGTCGTCCGTCATGCCCGCCGGCTCGAAGCGCATGTTCGTGAACTTCGAGACGTACGTCTCCAGCGGCACCCCGTACTGCAGGCCCACCGAGACCGCGATCGAGAAGGCGTCCATCATGCCCGCGAGGGTCGAGCCCTGCTTGGACATCTTCAGGAACACCTCGCCCAGCCCGTCGTCCGGGTAGGAGTTGGCGGTCATGTAGCCCTCGGCGCCGCCGACCGTGAAGGACGTGGTGATGCCGGGGCGCCCCTTGGGGAGGCGGCGGCGCACCGGGCGGTACTCGACGACCTTCTCCACGGCCTCGCGGATCGTCTCCTCCGCCTTGTCCGCGGCCTTGTCGGCCTCCTTCTTCTTCGCCGACAGCGGCTGGCCGACCTTCGAGCCCTCCACGTACACGGCGAGGGCCTTGACGCCCAGCTTCCAGCCCTGGAGGTAGATCTCCTCGACGTCCTCGGCGGTGCTGGTCGAGGGCATGTTGACCGTCTTGGAGATGGCGCCGCTCAGGAACGGCTGCGCGGCCGCCATCATCCGCACGTGCCCCATCGGCGAGATGGAACGTTCCCCCATGGCGCAGTCGAAGACCTCGTAGTGCTCGGGCTTGAGGCTCGGGGCGTTCACGACGCTGCCGTGCTCGGCGATGTGCGCGACGACCGCCTCGATCTGCTCGTCCTGGTACCCCAGCCGCTTGAGCGCCATCGGGACCGTCTGGTTGACGATCTGCATCGAGCCGCCGCCGACCAGCTTCTTGAACTTCACCAGCGCCAGGTCCGGTTCGATGCCCGTCGTGTCGCACGACATCGCCAGGCCGATGGTCCCGGTGGGGGCCAGCACCGACGCCTGGGCGTTGCGGTAGCCGTGCTTGTCGCCGAGGCGGACCACGTCCTGCCAGGCCTCGGTGGCGGCGGCCCAGACGGGGGTGTCCAGGTCGTCCATGCGCTTGGCCGCGGCGTTGGCGTCCGCGTGCTGCCGCATGACGCGCTTGTGGGCGGTGGCGTTGCGGGCGTAGCCGTCGTACGCGCCGACGGCGGCGGCCAGGTGCGCCGAGCGCTTGTAGGCGGTGCCGGTCATCAGGGAGGTGATGGCGCCGGCGAGGGCGCGGCCGCCGTCCGAGTCGTAGGCGTGGCCCGTGGCCATGAGCAGGGCGCCGAGGTTGGCGTAGCCGATGCCGAGCTGGCGGAAGGCGCGGGTGTTCTCGGCGATCTTCCGGGTCGGGAAGTCGGCGAAGGAGATGGAGATGTCCATCGCCGTGATGACCAGCTCGACGACCTTGGCGAAGCGCTCCGCCTCGAAGCTCTGCCGGCCGTCGGCGTCCTGCTGGAGGAACTTCATCAGGTTCAGCGAGGCGAGGTTGCACGAGGTGTTGTCCAGGTGCATGTACTCGCTGCACGGGTTGGAGGCGGTGATACGCCCCGACTCCGGCGCCGTGTGCCAGTGGTTGATGGTGTCGTCGTACTGGATGCCGGGGTCGGCGCAGACCCAGGCGGCCTCGGCCATCTGCCGGAACAGCTTCTTCGCGCCGACCTCCTCGATGACCTCGCCGGTCATCCGGGCGCGCAGGCCGAACTGCGCGTCGTTCTCGACGGCCTTCATGAAGTCGTCGGTGACGCGGACGGAGTTGTTGGCGTTCTGGTACTGCACGGAGGTGATGTCGTCGCCCCCGAGGTCCATGTCGAAGCCCGCGTCCCGCAGGGCGCGGATCTTCTCCTCCTCCTTGACCTTGGTCTCGATGAACGCCTCGATGTCGGGGTGGTCGACGTCGAGCACGACCATCTTGGCCGCGCGCCGGGTGGCGCCGCCGGACTTGATGGTGCCCGCGGAGGCGTCCGCGCCGCGCATGAAGGAGACGGGGCCCGAGGCGTTGCCGCCGGAGGACAGCAGTTCCTTGCTGGAGCGGATACGGGAGAGGTTGAGGCCGGCGCCGGAGCCGCCCTTGAAGATCATCCCCTCTTCCTTGTACCAGTCGAGGATGGACTCCATGGAGTCGTCGACGGAGAGGATGAAGCAGGCGCTGACCTGCTGGGGCTGCGGGGTGCCGACGTTGAACCACACCGGCGAGTTGAAGCTGAAGATCTGGTGCAGCAGGGCGTAGGCCAGCTCGTGCTCGAAGATCTCGGCGTCCGCGGGCGTGGCGAAGTACCTGTGGTCCTCGCCGGCCTTGCGGTACGTCTTCACGATCCGGTCGAGGACCTGCTTGAGGCTGGTCTCCCGCTTGGGGGTGCCCACCGCACCGCGGAAGTACTTGCTCGTGACGATGTTGACGGCGTTGGCCTCCCAGAACTCGGGAAACTCCACGCCGTGCTGCTCGAAGTTGACCGAACCGTCGCGCCAGTTGGTCATGACGACGTCACGGCGCGCCCACTCCACCTCGTCGTACGGGTGCATACCGGGGGTGGTGTGGATGCGCTCGATGCGCAGGCCCTTGTTCCCCTTGGCGCCGCCCTTGCGGGAACTGCGCGCCGGGCCGCTCGTCGTCTCTGTCATGCCGCCTCCCTATACGGGCGTGAACGCCCTGGTGTGCCCACGTCTTCCCGGGCACGGTTCCTGTTCTTGATCTGCTTGTTCCGCCGGCGGCCCGCGCGCTGCGCCGCGCGCCGGCCGGGTGTGGATGACGGGTGGCCCGCGGTGGGCGTCAGCCGGCCGCTCTGCCGGGTGACGGGACTCCGGGGGCCTCACCGCGGCCGGGACTGCGGCCGGGGCCGGGCGCACCGGGGTCGCCCGGCGCGGGAGGTGGGGCCTGGCCGTCCTGTCCGTCCGGGCCGTCGTCGGCGGGGGGCCTGTCCGCGGTCCGCAACTGCGTGATGGCGTCGTCGAAGTCCGCAAGGGAGTCGAAGGCGCGGTAGACGGAGGCGAAGCGCAGGTAGGCGACGAGATCGAGGTCCTGCAGCGGGCCCAGTATGGCGAGCCCGACGTCGTGGCTGGAGACCTCGGCGCTGCCGGTGGCCCGGATCGCCTCCTCGACCCGCTGGCCGAGCTGGGCCAGCGCGTCTTCGGTGACGGGGCGGCCCTGGCACGCCTTGCGTACGCCCGTGATCACCTTGGCGCGGCTGAAGGGCTCGGTGACCCCGCTGCGCTTGATGACCATCAGGGACGCGGTCTCCACCGTGGTGAAGCGGCGCGAGCAGTCGGGGCACTGCCGGCGGCGGCGGATGGCTGCGCCGTCGTCGGTGGTGCGGCTGTCGACCACCCGGCTGTCGGGGTGCCTGCAGAAGGGGCAGTGCATCGCTCTCCACCCTCCCTCTCGCGCACGGCACGTCGGTCCGGCGGCCCCCCGCGGCCCGCCGGAGCAGGCCCCAAGCATATGGGATTCCCTTCCGGTGAGAGGAAGGGGGACCACAACTTGTGGGCCGCTGACACCCATCTAACCACTAGATCTGGGGTTTGGCTGCCATTGAAGGCGGAGAGCGTGTTGGCGCGCCGTGGAAACCGGGCGGGACATCCGCAGCCTACGGGAGCGCACAGACGGCGACACGGGTGGGGCGAGGGTGACAAACTGGACGGCGCGGCTACAGAGCGGCCGGGGAGCGTCACGGAGCGGCCCCGGAAAGCGCCCCCGGCGACGGGCCCGGGCGGGCACGCCGGGGCGGGCGGCGGACAGCGGCCGGTCAGCGCCTTACACCCACTGGATGGATCACGACAGCGAAACCAGAGTTTTTCACTCGAACGTGTGTTTGGCGCAACCTTTCGAAAGCAACTACCGTTGTCTTACGAGAGAGAGACCCGTCTTGAGAGGGGCCGAAGACGTGACCACCACCGCAGACACCGCCGCCATCGCCGCCCGCGAACGGCCCCAGCAGGCAGCCGAGCAGCAGCTCACACCTGCGCCCGGGGACGCCCACGAGGGCGAGGGCCAGCCACCCAAGCGCTCCATGCCGGGGCGCCCGCCGGGCATCAGGGCCGACAGCTCCGGGCTGACCGAGCGGCAGCGCCGGGTCATCGAGGTCATCCGCGACTCGGTGCAGCGCCGGGGCTACCCCCCGTCGATGCGCGAGATCGGCCAGGCCGTGGGGCTCTCCTCCACCTCCTCCGTCGCGCACCAGCTGATGGCGCTGGAGCGCAAGGGCTTCCTGCGCCGGGACCCGCACCGGCCGCGGGCGTACGAGGTGCGCGGCGCCGAGACGCCCGCCGCCCAGGCCGCCACCGACACCACGGGCAAGCCCGCCGCGTCGTACGTGCCCCTGGTCGGCCGGATCGCGGCCGGTGGCCCGATCCTCGCCGAGGAGTCGGTCGAGGACGTCTTCCCGCTGCCGCGGCAGCTCGTCGGCGACGGCGAGCTGTTCGTGCTGAAGGTCGTCGGTGACTCGATGATCGACGCCGCGATCTGCGACGGCGACTGGGTCGCGGTACGGCGCCAGCCGGTCGCCGAGAACGGCGACATCGTCGCCGCGATGCTGGACGGCGAGGCCACGGTCAAGCGGTTCAAGCGCGAGGACGGCCACGTGTGGCTGCTGCCGCACAACGCCGCGTACCAGCCGATCCCCGGCGACGAGGCGACGATCCTCGGCAAGGTCGTCGCGGTCCTCCGCCGGGTCTGAGCCCGGCGCGGCGTCTCCGGCACGGCACAGCCGGCCCGGGCACCCGGCTCCCGGGCCGCCGCCCTGCGCGGCGTGGAGTATCGCGAACCGGCCGCGGCGGCGGCCGGACACGCGGGCTCGACGAACCCGCGGGCTCACCGCCGTCCCCGGCACCGGCCCTCGCGGAGGCGGTTCCGGTGAAGCGCCGGCGCCTCCGCGCCGCTCAGTCCTCCAGCAGACCCTCCGCGTCCTCGCCCTCCGCCTCCAGCGCCTCGCGCACGACACGGAGGGCAAGCCCCTCCCCGTACCCCCGGCGGGCCAGCATGCCGGCCAGGCGGCGGATGCGCTTCTCCCGGTCGAGGCCGCGCGTGGCGCGGAGCTTGCGGGCGACCAGCTCGCGAGCCGTCTCCTCCTCGGTGCCGGCGTCGAGCCGGCTCACCGCCTCGTCGACCACCGCGGGCGCCACTCCCCGGGTGCGCAGCTCGCGCGCGAGCGCGCGGCGGGCGAGGCCCCGGCCGTGGTGCCGGGACTCCACCCACGCGCCGGCGAACGCCGCGTCGTCGATCAGCCCGGCCCCTTCGAGACGGTCGAGCACGGCCGCCGACACCTCGGCGTCGACGTCCCGCTTAGCCAGCGCGTCCGCGAGCTGGCGACGGGTGCGCGGCGACCCGGTGAGCAGGCGCAGGCAGATCGCCCGGGCCCGTTCCTCGGGGCTGAGCGACGTCTCCCGCACCCGCTCCCCGGACGGCTCGCTCCGGCCCCGTGACCGCCCGCGCCCGGCCCGCCGGGCCCCGCCGGCCCCCGGGCCGCTCCCGGCCGGAGCGCGGCCGTCGTCCGGGGGTGGGAGCGGCCAGTCGGTGCGCCGGACCACGGGTCAGCTCTTGGCCGCGGCCTTGGCCGCCTTCGCGGTCTTGGCCGGCGGCGGCACCGTCTTCTTCCCCGCCGGGGCGGCGCCGTCCGCGGCCGCCGCCCCGGGGTCGCCCGCGGCGCCCTCGGCGGGCTCGCCGTCCGCGTTCTCCGGCTTCGGGCCGATGCCGAGCTTCTCCTTGATCCGCTTCTCGATCTCGTTCGCCAGGTCGGGGTTGTCCTTCAGGAACGTCCGGGCGTTCTCCTTGCCCTGGCCGAGCTGGTCGCCCTCGTACGTGTACCAGGCGCCGGACTTGCGGATGAAGCCGTGCTCCACGCCCATGTCGATCAGGCCGCCCTCGCGGCTGATGCCCTGCCCGTAGAGGATGTCGAACTCGGCCTGCTTGAAGGGCGGCGCGACCTTGTTCTTCACGACCTTGACGCGGGTGCGGTTGCCGACGGGCTCCGTGCCGTCCTTGAGCGTCTCGATGCGCCGGATGTCCAGGCGCACCGATGCGTAGAACTTGAGCGCCTTGCCGCCGGTGGTGGTCTCGGGCGAGCCGAACATCACGCCGATCTTCTCGCGCAGCTGGTTGATGAAGATCGCGGTGGTCTTCGACTGGTTCAGCGCGCTGGTGATCTTCCTCAGGGCCTGGCTCATCAGCCGGGCCTGGAGGCCGACGTGCGAGTCGCCCATCTCGCCCTCGATCTCCGCGCGCGGGACGAGGGCCGCGACCGAGTCGATGACGATCAGGTCGAGCGCGCCGGAGCGGACCAGCATGTCCGCGATCTCCAGCGCCTGTTCGCCGTTGTCGGGCTGGGAGAGGATGAGGGAGTCGATGTCGACGCCGAGCTTCTTCGCGTACTCCGGGTCGAGGGCGTGCTCCGCGTCGACGAACGCCACCGTGCCGCCGGTCCGCTGGGCGTTGGCCACCGCGTGCAGCGTCAGGGTCGTCTTGCCGGAGGACTCCGGGCCGTACACCTCCACCACGCGGCCGCGCGGCAGACCGCCCACGCCGAGCGCGACGTCGAGAGCGGTCGACCCGGTGGGGATGACTTCCACGGGCTCGTTCGGCCGCTCGCCGAGACGCATCACGGCACCCTTGCCGAATTGCCGTTCAATCTGGGCGAGTGCGGCGTCGAGCGCCTTCTCGCGGTCAGTCGCTGCCATGGGTTCCACCCGGGATGTCTGAGTCGATCGCTTCACGTCAACGACGCTAGCGCCTGCCACTGACAACACGCCCCACGTCGAGCCGGCCTGTGGAAAACCCGACCGAACCCCCATGGGAATCGATGTTCGATTTCGGTGTCAAGCGGCCTCACCGCTCACCCGCGCCCCGCCGTTCCCGGTGTCCGGTGTCCCCGGTGTTCCCGGTCCTACGGCTTCTGCTCCCGGTAGTAGCGCGCCGCCCCCTCGTGCAGCTCCAGCGGGTCGGTGAAGACCGCCGTGCGCAGGTCGACCCGCTGCGCCGCGTGCACCACGCGCCCGATGCGGTCCCGGTCCCGTATCACCGTGCTCGTCACGCTCTCCGTCAGCCGGGAGTCCTCCCGCTCGGTGGTGACCAGCAGGTTCGCCACCGCGAGCGTCGGCACCGCGGTGTCCCGCTGGACCGTGGGGTAGGCGTCGGGCGGCATCACCGCGGCCCGGTAGTAGCGGGCCAGCTCCCCCTGGGCGTGCAGCGCGCCGAGCAGGTCGCCCAGCGGCACCAGCTCGATCTCGGCCTGCCCCGCGAGGCGTTCGACGGCCTCCGTGGGCAGCCCGCCCGACCAGAAGAAGGCGTCGATCTCCCCCTCGCGCAGCAGCTTCGGCATCGTGTTCAGGCCCATGCGCACCGCCGCGACGTCGCGGTCGAAGTCGAGGCCGGCCGCCGACAGCAGCCGCCGCGTGATCAGTTGGACGCCGGAGCCGTCCTCGCCCACGCCGACCCGGAGGCCGCGCAGGTCGGTGGTGCGCCGGACCGGCGAGTCGCGCAGGACCACGAGCTGCACGTAGTCGTCGTAGAGCCGGGCGACCGCGCGCAGCCGCTGCCAGCCGGGCAGCCGGTCGCGCCGGTACGTGGCCACGGAGTCGGCGGCGGCGACGGCGAAGTCAGCCCGCCCCGCGGTGACCTTCCGCAGGTTGTCGATGGACCCCTCGCTGGGGTGCAGGCGGACGTCGAGGCCCGGTTCGTCCCGGGCGAGGCCCTCGCGCAGCAGCCGGCCGTACTCCGCGTAGACGCCGGTGCGCACCCCCGTGGCGAAGACCACCTTCCCGTCCGGGCGGCCGTCGCCGCCCAGCGGCAGCAGCCACCACAGGAGCAGCCCGAGCACGGCCGCCGTCGCCACGGCGGCCTGCAGCGTCCGGCGCCTGCCGGGGCGGCGGAGGAAGGAGGGGACCACGCGGCGATCCTGCCAAACCGGGGGGCGGAACGGCCAGCGCGCCGGGCTCCCGGTGGGAGCCCGGCGCGCGGTCGGACCGCGGCCGCGGCCGGGTGCGGAGCGCCCGGCGTCCGGCCGTACGGAACGGGTGCTAGCCGCCGCTCACCTCGTCGAAGACCCCCTCGGCCTCCTTGTCGAGGCGCGGGCCCGCCAGCCAGGTGGCCTGCAGCGGGCCGATGGAGGTGACGGACACCAGCTGTTCCTCGCCGTCGTTCTGCGCGGTCCAGCCGCCGCCGGAGGCACCGGCGGTCATGGTGCAGCCGATGCGGTACATGGTGGGCTGCGCCGCCGCGATCGACAGCCGGCCCGGCGTGTCGGTGCAGGTGTACATGCGCGCGCCGTCGTAGGGGGCGGCCTGCGGGTAGCCGGTGGCGGTCAGGTCACCGACGTCCTTCACGGCCGGCGCGTCGAACCAGATCGGCACCGCGGCGCCGACCGCCTCCTCCAGGGACTGCCCGCCGCCGTCCTTCGGCTGCACCTTCATCACGGCGAAGTCGTACGGGGCGCCCACGCCACCCTGGGTCTTGCCCTCGGAGATCCACTCGTCGGTGGTACGGGCCTCCTCGGCCCAGAACGTGCCCTTGGGCGCGATCTCCTCCTCCGTCGCCTGCTCGGCCTCCAGCTCGGCCACGGTCTTGCCCTCCGGGTTGAAGGAGGGCACGAAGATGATGTTGCGCCACCAGCCGCCGTCGGCGCCCTTGTGCACGCAGTGGCCCGCGGTGGCGACCAGGTTGGACTTGCCCGGGTTGGCCGGGTCGGCGACCACGGTGCCGGAGCAGACCATGGGGCCATCGGGGGTGTCGAAGAAGATCTTGCCCGCGGCCGGCCGCGACTCCGGGTAGGGCGTGGCCGCCTCCTGGGCCTCCACCGGCGCCGGCTCCGGGTCGGTCACGCCCTGGTCCTCCGACACGTCGTTCTCGTCGATCTGGGCCGGCGGCTGCTCCGCGTCCCACATCCGGTCCGGGTCCCACAGGTCCTCGATGATCGGGTTGATGAACTCACGCGCGTCGCGCAGCCAGTCCTCCTCGGCCCACTCCTTCCAGCCGCCGTCCCGCCACTTGTCGAGGTCGAGGTCCTTCAGCGAGTCCGGGATGCCCTCGGGGAGGCTCAGCTCGTTCTCGGGCGCCTGCGACTGCTGTTCCTGCTGCTTGTCGTCGGCGCCGGTGCCGCCGTCGCCGTCCTCGCAGGCGCCTGCGGTCAGCGCCATGGTGACGGCGAGGGCCGCCGCCGCGAGCACCTTCCTCGGTATACGACGTTTCCCGTTGGCGGGCATGGATCGACTCCCCCAGTTTCTCGACGCAGGTGTCCCCGGCGGGACACGGGCCCCCACTATGCCGGTGCCGTTGGGGACGGCCGCACCGGGCCCCGCGGTTCCCGACCGGCCAAGGATCTTGCCGGCGGCCGTGTTCCGGCCGCGGGTGCGTCGTTGGTAGTGCGGGGGATGCAGACGCTCCGGGCGCCTCCGCGCGGCCCGGGGGTGCTCGACCCGTACGCGACCCTCCCGAGGTGCACGTCTGTGAACGCGAAGCACGCCAGCGACGAACTCCCGGCCGGCAGCGGCCGGCCCACGGTGCACCGGGGGCCGGCCCGGCTCATCGGGCCCGCCGTCCCCCGCCAGTACCGGCGCGGCGCCGGGGACGGCGGCGCGCGGCCCGAGCCGGACCCCCTGGAGCACCCGGACGCCCGGGCCGCCGCCGACGCGGCCGCCGCCGAGAACCTGTTGCGCTGCTGGGTGCGGGAACAGGGCGTGGCGGAGCCGGAGAACGGCACGCTGCGGCTGCTGCTGCCCGCCAGCGGGGCATGCCTGCGCGTGCCCGTGCGGTACTGGTCGGCGGCCGGCTGGCACCGCTTCGGGCGGCCCGTGCTGCACGGCGCCCCCGGGGACGCGCCGCCGGTGGACGCCGTGACGCTGGCGTCGCTGCTGAGCCGGGAGGCCGCGTACGCCGCCGCGCTGGCCGCCGGCGGGGGCGGCGACCTCGTCGGCCGCGTCGCCGACTCCGTGCGCCACACCGCGCTGTTCCTCGCCGCCCGCCGCGCGGACACGCGGCCCGCGACCGCGGACCCGTTCCTGGCCGGCGAGCAGTCCCTGCCCCTCGGCCATCCCCTGCATCCGACGCCCAAGAGCCGCGAGGGGCTGTCGGAGACCGAGGCCCGGCGCTACTCGCCGGAGCTGCGCGGCAGCTTCCCGCTGCACTGGCTGGCCGTCGACGACAGCGTCCTCGCCGGGGACTCGGCGTGGACCGAGCGCGGCAAGGGCGTGCCCGCGCGCGAGCTGACCGCCCGGCTGGCGGGCCCCGGGCTGCGGGTGCCGCCGGGCTGCACGCCGCTGCCCGTGCACCCGTGGCAGGCCCGCGAGGTGCGCGAACGCCCCGACGCCGGCGCGCTGTTCGACGCCGGACTGCTGCGCGACCTGGGCCCGCACGGCGACCCGTGGCACCCGACGGCGTCCGTACGCACGCTGTACCGGCCCGGCGCGCCCGCGATGCTCAAGCTGTCCCTCGGCGTCCGTATCACCAACTCCCGCCGCGAGAACCTCCGTAAGGAGTTGCACCGCGGCACGGAGGTGCACCGTCTGCTGCGCTCCGGCCTCGGCAAGGAGTGGCGGGCGGCCTTCCCCGGCGGCTTCCCGGGTGCGCCGGGCTTCGACGTCGTACGCGATCCGGCGTGGCTGGCCGTCGACACCCCCGCCGGCGAGCCCGTCGCGGGTCTGGACGCGGTCGTACGGCACCAGCCGTTCGCGGCGCACGACGACGCGGTGTGCATCGCGGCGCTGACGGCGCCGGTGCCGCGGTCGCCGGAGGGTGCGATGCGGTCGCGGCTGCAGGACGTCGTCGGGCAGCTCGCCGCCCGTACCGGGCAGGCGGCGGCCACGGTGGCCGCCGAGTGGTTCCTGCGCTACCTGGAGGTGGTCGTACGGCCCGTCATGTGGCTGGACTCCGAGGCGGGCGTGGCCCTGGAGGCGCACCAGCAGAACACCGTGCTGCTGCTCGACTCCGACGGCTGGCCGGCCGGCGGCCGCTACCGGGACAACCAGGGGTACTACTTCCGCGAGTCCCGCCGTGCCGATCTGGAGCGCCGGCTGCCCGGGCTGGGCGCCGCCAGCGAGACGTTCGTCCCGGACGACGTGACCGACGAGCGCTTCGCGTACTACGTGGGCGTCAACAACGTCCTCGGCCTCGTCGGGGCCTTCGGCGCCGCGGGGCTGGTCGACGAGCGGGTGCTGCTCGCGGCCTTCCGCTGCTTCCTGGAGAGGTCCGCCGCGGGCGGCGGCCCGGGCCGGGGCCGCTGCGCGCTGGCCGAGCGGCTGCTCGGCGGCGGGGCGCTGCGCTGCAAGGCCAACCTGCTGACCCGGGTGCACGGCCTGGACGAGCTGGTCGGCCCGGTGGACACGCAGTCCGTGTACGTCACCGTCCCCAATCCGCTGACCCTCTGACCGCTCCCCGACCCCGCTTCCGTACGACGCGAGGAGGCCCCCGTGCCACCCGATCCCCCGACCTCCACCGGGCCTCCGGGGCTGCTCCCCGACGACACCATCGACTTCGGCGCCGGCCTCGGCCGGCTTCTCCGGCAGGAGGCCGCCCGGCCCTCCGTTCCGTACGACGTCGCCGGCTGGACGCCCGCGGAGACCCCCGCCGGCCCGTTCCGCCTCGAACCCGTCGGCCCCGCCGACGGCGGGCGTGACCTGGCGCTGCTGCACCGGTGGATGAACGACCCGTCCGTGGCCGCCTTCTGGCAACTCGCCGGCCCCGCGGCGGTCACCGCGAGGCATGTGCGCGCGCAGGTCGACGCGGGGCACAGCGTGCCCTGCTTCGGCGTGCTCGGCGGGGTGCGGATGAGCTACTGGGAGCTGTACCGCGCCGACCGGGACCCGCTGGCCGGCCACTATCCCGCGCGCCCCCACGACACGGGCGTCCATCTGCTCGTCGGCGGCGGCGCGGACCGCGGCCGCGGGCTGGGCAGCCTGCTGATCCGGGCGGTCAGCGACCTCGTGTTCGACAACCACGCGTCATGCGCGCGTGTACTCGCGGAGCCGGACGTGCACAACGTGGCGTCGGTGGCCGCCTTCCTGAACGCCGGTTTCCACTTCCGGGCGGAGCTGGCGCTGCCCGACAAGCGGGCGGCGCTGATGGTCCGCGAGCGGGCCGAGCGCGACGGCGGCGCGGAGTCCGCGGCGCGGCCGTACCCGCCCGAACAGCCCCGGCCCGACCTGCCCTAGTACGCGAGAGGAGCCAACGCCCTTGACCGACGCCGCGTATACCGCCCCCGGGGCCGACTGGGACCTGGCCGCCCGCCGGCTGCTGGCCAAGATGCTGGGCGAGTTCGCCTACGAGGGCATAGTCGCCCCGGAGCCCGAACCGGAACCCGGCTCCGGGCCCCGCCCCGCACCCGCGCCCGGCGACACCGCCCCGCGCCCCTACCGCCTGTCCGTCGCCGACGACGTGACGTACCGCTTCACCGCCCGCCGCGGCCCGTACGGCCACTGGCGCGTCGACCCCGCCTCCCTCACCCCCGACGGCGACCCGCTGCGCTTCCTCGCCCGCGCCCACGACGGCCTCCTGCGGCTGGCCGGCGACACCACCGGCCATCTGATCCGCGAGCTGACCGCCACCCTCGCCGCCGACGTCCGGCTGGCCCGCGGCGCCCCGTCCGCCGCCCGCCTCGCCGACCTGGGCTACGCCGAGCTGGAGGGCCACCAGACCGGCCACCCGTGGCTCGTGGCCAACAAGGGCCGCGTCGGCTTCTCCGCCGCCGACGCCGCCGCGTACGCGCCGGAGGCGCGCGTCCCGCGGCGGCTGCCGTGGCTGGCGGTGCACCGCTCCCTCGCCGAGTACCGCGGCGTGCCCGCCCTCGCCCGTCCCGAGCAGCTGTACGCGGAGGAGCTGCGTGACGACACGCGCGCGGTGTTCGCCGGCGCCGTCGCCGCGGCGGGCCGCGACCCGGCCGCGTACCTGTGGCTGCCCGTGCACCCGTGGCAGTGGGACGAGACCGTCGCCACGCTGTACGCGCCGCAGGTCGACGCCGGTCTGGTGATCCCGCTGCCGGCCGGCGGCGGCCCGGCCGACATGTGGCTGCCGCAGCAGTCGGTGCGTACGTTCCTCAACGTCAGCCGCCCGCGGGCGCGCTCCGTGAAGCTGCCGCTGTCCGTGCTCAACACGCTGGTGTGGCGCGGCCTGCCCACGGAGCGCACCCTCGCGGCCCCCGCCGTCACGGGCTGGGTGCACGGACTGCGCGACGCCGACCCGTTCCTCGCCGAGGAGACGCGCGTCGTGCTGCTCGGCGAGACGGCGAGCGTGACGGTGCGCCATCCGCTGTACGACGCGCTGCCGGGCGTCCCGTACCAGTACCGCGAGCTGCTGGGCTGCATCTGGCGGGAGCCGGTCGGCCCGCTGCTGGACGCCGGGGAGCGGGCCAGGACGCTGGCGGCGCTGCTGTGGACGGACGCAGGGGGACGGTCGCTCACGGCGGAGCTGGTACGCCGCTCGGGGCTGGCGCCGGCGGCGTGGCTGGCGCGGCTCTTCGCCGCCCTGCTGCCGCCGCTGCTGCACTTCCTGTACCGCTACGGCACCGTCTTCTCGCCGCACGGCGAGAACGCCGTCGTGGTCTTCGACGGCGCCGACGTGCCGGTGCGGCTGGCGGTCAAGGACTTCGTCGACGACGTCAACGTCAGCTCCAAGCCGCTGCCCGAGCACGCCGGGATGCCGGCCGACGTGCGCCGCACGCTGCTGACCGAGCCGCCGGAGTTCCTGCCGCAGTTCATCCACTCCGGGCTGTTCGTCGGCGTCTTCCGCTATCTGGCGCCGCTGTGCGCGGACGAGCTGGGCGTGCCGGAGGCGGAGTTCTTCGGCCTCGTCCGGGCGGAGATCCTGCGGTACCAGCGGCGGTTCCCGGAGCTGGCGGAGCGCTTCGCGCTCTTCGACCTGCTGACGCCGCGCATCGACCGGCTCTGCCTGAACCGCAACCGGCTCTACCTCGACGGCTACCGCGACCGGCCCCGGCGCCCGCACGCCGCGGTCGACGGCACCGTGCCCAACCCCCTGCAGCCGACGTGACGGCCGTCACTGTCGGTGCCGCCCCTTAGGGTTGCGAGCCATGGCTGACCAGAACGTCCTCGCGCCCGCCGACGGCGCCGACTCCCCCGACCGCGCCGACCACGAGGCCCCCGGCGACACCGGCGGCACCGACGACACCGGCGAGCTGCGCGGGCTCCTCCAGGCCGCCGTGGCCGCCGTCGGCGGCGTGGAGCGGGAGGGCCAGGTGCGGATGGCCGAGGCGGTCGCCGAGGCGATCGCGGACGGCTCGCACCTGCTGGCGCAGGCCGGGACGGGGACGGGCAAGTCGCTGGGCTACCTGGTGCCCGCGCTGGCGCACGGCGAGCGGGTGGTGATCGCCACCGCGACGCTGGCGCTGCAGCGGCAGCTCGTCGAGCGCGATCTGCCGCGCACGGTGGACGCGCTGCACCCGCGGCTGCGCCGCCGCCCCCAGTTCGCGACGCTCAAGGGCCGGTCGAACTACCTGTGTCTGCACCGGGTGCACGAGGGCGTGCCGCAGGACGACCCCGACCTGGGCGCCGGGCTCTTCGACCCGTTCGAGAGCGCGTCGGCGCAGCCGTCGAGCAGGCTCGGCCAGGACCTGCTGCGGCTGCGTGACTGGGCGGACGAGACGGACAGCGGCGACCGGGACTCGCTGACGCCCGGCGTCTCGGACCGCGCTTGGTCGCAGGTGTCGGTGTCGGCGCGCGAGTGCCTGGGCGCCGCGCGCTGCGCGTACGGGCCGGAGTGTTTCGCGGAGGCGGCGCGGGAGCGGGCGAAGCTGGCCGAGGTGGTGGTCACGAACCACGCGCTGCTGGCCATCGACGCCCTGGAGGGCGCCCCGGTGCTGCCGTCGCACGAGGTGCTGATCGTCGACGAGGCCCACGAGCTGGTCTCCCGGGTCACCGGCGTGGCCACCGGCGAGCTGACGCCGGGGCGGGTCAACCGCGCGGTGCGGCTGTCGGCGAAGCTGGTCGACGAGAAGGCGGCGGACGCCCTGCAGACGGCGGCCGAGAGCTTCGAGCGGCTGATGGAGCTGGCGCTGCCGGGCCGGCTGGAGCCCGTCCCGGAGGACCTGGGGTACGCGCTGCTGGCGCTGCGGGACGCCTCGCGTACGGTCATCTCCGCGCTGGGCGCGACGCGGGACGCGTCCGTGCAGGACGAGGACGCGGTGCGCCGCCTCGCGCTGGCCTCGGTGGAGAACGTGCAGGAGGTCGCCGAGCGGATCACGCAGGGCTCGGAGTTCGACGTGGTGTGGTTCGAGCGGCACGACAGGTTCGGGGCGTCGCTGCGGGTCGCGCCGCTGTCGGTGTCGGGTCTTGTGCGCGAGAAGGTGTTCAGCGACCGGTCGGTGACGCTCACGTCGGCGACGCTCAAGCTCGGCGGTGACTTCGCGGGGATCGGCGCGTCGCTGGGGCTGCCCCCGGAGGGCGGCGGCGAGGAGGGCGCCCCCGTCTGGAAGGGGCTCGACGTCGGCTCTCCTTTCGAGTACCGCAAGCAGGGCATCCTGTACGTCGCCAGGCATCTGGAGCGGCCCGGCCGGGACGGCACGCGTCAGGACATGCTCGACGAGCTGGCGGATCTGGTGGCGGCGGCCGGCGGGCGCACGCTGGGGCTGTTCTCCTCGAAGCGCGCGGCCGAGGCGGCGGCCGCGGAGCTGCGCGGCCGGCTCGACGTCCCGGTGCTGCTGCAGGGCGAGGAGACGCTCGGCGAGTTGATCAAGCGTTTCGCGGCGGACGAGGCGACGTGCCTGTTCGGCAGCCTGTCGCTGTGGCAGGGCGTCGACGTGCCGGGCCCCGGCTGCCAGTTGGTGGTGATGGACCGCATCCCGTTCCCCCGTCCCGACGACCCGCTGGCCACCGCCCGGCAGGAGGCGGTGGAGAAGGCCGGCGGCAACGGCTTCATGGCGGTCGCGGCGACGCATGCCGCCCTGCTCATGGCGCAGGGCGCGGGCCGGCTCGTACGCGCCACGGGTGACCGCGGCGTCGTCGCCGTGCTCGACCCGCGGCTGGCCACGGCCCGTTACGGCAGCTATCTCCGCGCCTCCATGCCGGACTTCTGGTATACGACCGACCGCAACCAGGCGCGTCGTTCCCTGGCCGCCATCGACGCGGCGGCACGCTCCGATCGCTCGAATGGGTGATCTGGACCACGCTGGGCGAGAGCCGTCCGGCACCGCGTGATGGGCTCGGTAGCATCAAGTACCGGCACGGGAGCCGGTGAGCTGCCGGAGGTGCCGATTGAGCGCAGAGGTCCACAGTCCGGGCAATCCGGCGGGCGGGGCCCGCCGACGCGGCAGGGCCCGCCTCGATCTCCGCCGGCTCGGCCGCGTGGCCCTGCTGGGCGGCGCGTCGTCGCGGGACGGCCTGCCGCACGCCCTGGAGCATGTGGCCAAGGCGCACCGCGGGTTCCACCCCGACGCCGACATCGCCGCGCTGCGCACGGCGTACCTGCTCGCCGAGGACGCGCACCGGGGCCAGACGCGCAAGAGCGGCGACCCGTACATCACGCACCCGCTGGCCGTCACCCTGATCCTCGCCGAACTCGGCGCCGAGACCACGACGTTGACGGCCTCGCTGCTCCACGACACCGTCGAGGACACCGAGGTGACGCTCGATCAGGTGCGGTCGGGCTTCGGCGAGGAGGTGGCGTACCTCGTCGACGGCGTCACCAAGCTGGAGAAGGTCGACTACGGCGCCGCCGCGGAGCCCGAGACGTTCCGCAAGATGCTGGTGGCGACCGGCAGCGACGTCCGGGTGATGTCGATCAAGCTCGCGGACCGGCTGCACAACATGCGCACGCTGGGCGTGATGCGCCGGGAGAAGCAGGTGCGCATCGCGAAGGTGACCCACGACGTGCTGATCCCGCTGGCCGAGCGGCTCGGCGTGCAGGCGATCAAGACCGAGCTGGAGGACCTGGTCTTCGCCGTCCTCCACCCCGAGGACTACGCGCGCAGCCGCAAGCTGCTGCTCGCCAACGCGGACCGGCCCGACCCGCTGCAGGAGACCGCGGCCGAGATGCGCGAGGTCCTGCACGCCGCCGGCATCGCCGCCGAAGTCGCCATCCGGCCGCGGCACATCGTCTCGGTGCACCGGGTGCTGCAGAAGCGCGGCGAGCTGCACGGTACGGACTTCGGCCGGCTGCTGGTGCTGGTCGACGAGGCGGCGGACTGCTACGCCGTGCTGGGCGAGCTGCACACGTGCTTCACGCCCGTGCCCGCGGAGTTCAAGGACTTCATCGCGGTGCCGAAGTTCAACCTGTACCAGTCGCTGCACACGGCGGTCGCCGACCGGCGCGGGCACGTCGTCGAGACCCTGGTGCGCAGCCGGCAGATGCACCGCGTCGCCGAGACCGGGGTGGTGGCGCTGGCGGGCCAGCTGGCGCGGCCCGCGGCCGGTCAGGTGGGCGACTGGCTGAAGCGGCTGCTGGAGTGGCAGCGGTCCACGCCCGACCCCGACGCCTTCTGGTCCGCTTTACGCGAGGACCTCGCCCCGGACCAGGAGATCACGGTCTTCTGCGACCCGGGCGGGCCGCTGGTGCTGCCCGCGGGGGCGAGCTGCGTGGACGCGGCGTACGCGCGGCACGGTGAGACGGCGCACACGCTGGTGGGCGCGCGCGTCAACGGGCGGCTGGCCGGCCTCGGGACGCGGCTGACGGACGGCGACGCGCTGTCGCTGCTGCTGGCGCCGGAGGCGTCGGGGCCGGCGCCGGAGTGGCTGGACCACGCGCAGACGCCGGCGGCCCGGATCGCCATCACGCGCTGGCTGGCGGACCACCCGGCGGCCCGGCCGCCCGCCGACGGGGCGATGCCCGCTCCCGCCGACTACGCGCCGGGGGCGCCGGGCGGGGCCGTCGCGACCGCCGGGTCCGGCTCCGGCGCCGTCCGGTCCGGCGGCCCCGCCGACGCACCGGACGGCGCACCGGACGACGTGCCGCACGACGTGTCCGGCGACGGCGTCCCGCGCCCCGCGGAGCCGGCCGTCGCCGAGCTGCCGGACGCCGCCCTGCGCCTCGCCCGCTGCTGTACGCCCGTACCCCCCGACGCCGTCACCGGCTTCGTCGTCCGCGGCGGCGCGGTGGCCGTGCACCGGGTGGAGTGTCCCGCCGTCGCCCGGATGGCCACCGCGGGCCGCCGCGAGCTGCGCGTCCACTGGCGTACGGGCGACGGCGCCCCGCCCGCCGACCTGCGGGTGACGCTCCGGGCCGAGGCGTTCGTCCGCGCCCACCTGCTCGCCGACCTCACCGAGGCCATCGCCGCCGAGGGCGCCGCCATCGTCGCCGCCGACGTCGAGCCGCCGCGGCAGCAGCGGGTACGGCACACGTACACGCTGCAGCTCCCGGACCCGGCGGAGCTGCCGGGCCTGATGCGCGCGATGCGCCGGGTGCCCGGGGTGTACGACGTCTCCCGCGCCCAGCACCCGCCGGGCGCGGCGCAGCGGGCGCCCGGACTGCGCGCCCGCACTCGTTAGAGTGCACCGCTGCCGCGCCGGCCGGGCGCGGCGGGCGCCCGCTGATAGCGGTAGCGCATGCTCCGCTCCGTCCGCCGTCGCCGCCCGCCGCACCGCGCCCTGCTCGCCGCCGCCGTCCTCGCCCTCCCCGCCACCCTGGCCGCCTCCCCCGGCTCCCGGCCCGCCCGCCGCGCCCGGGGGCGCCGTCTCCGCCCTGCCGCCGCCCCGCCCCGCCGGCATCGGCGATCCGCTCTTCCCGCGCCTCGGCAACCCGGGCTACGACGTCCTCGGCTACGACATCGCCCTCGCCTACCCCGGCCGCAACGACACCCCGATGACGGCCCGCACTGAGATCACCGCGCGCGCCACCGACCGGCTGCCCCGCATCAACCTCGACTTCACCCGCGGCACGGTCCGCGGCGTCACCGTCAACGGCCGCCCCGCCGACCACGCCCGCGCCGGCGAGGACCTCGTCGTCACCCCCGCCCGCACCCTGTACCCCGGCGAGCGGTTGCGCGTCGCCGTACGGCACACCAGCGACCCCCGCGGCGGGGGCGGCGGCTGGATCCGTACCCGGGACGGCCTGGCGATGGCCAACCAGGCCGACGCCGCCCGCCGCGTCTTCCCCGGCAACGACCACCCCGCGGACAAGGCCCGCTTCACCTTCCGCGTCACCGCCCCGGAGGACCTCACCGTCGTCGCGAACGGCCGGCGCCTCGCGCGCGAGCGCGACGGCGCCCGCACCACGTGGACGTACCGCACCGCACACCCCATGGCCACCGAGCTGGCCCAGGTGTCCATCGGCCGCTCCGCCGTGCTGCGCGGCACCGGCCCGCACGGGCTGCCGCTGCGCCACGTCGTCCCCGAGCGCGACCGGCGCGCCGCCCGCCCCGTCGTCGACCGCACATCCGCGCAGATCGCCTGGATGGAGCGGCACGTGGGCCGCTACCCGCTGGAGACGTACGGCGTGCTGTCCGTGGACGCGCCGATGAACTTCGCGCTGGAGACGCAGACCCTGTCCGTCTTCGGCCGCGACTTCCTGCGCGCCGTGGCCGAGCACCCGGAGCGCGGCGAGGGCGTCCTGGTGCACGAGCTGGCGCACCAGTGGTTCGGCAACAGCGTGACGCCGCGCAGGTGGTCGGACCTGTGGCTGAACGAGGGCCACGCCACCTGGTACCAGGCGCTGTTCACCGACGAGCGGCACGACCGCGGCAGCCTGGTGCGGCGGATGCGCGCCGCGTACGAGCAGTCGGACCGCTGGCGCGCCGACGGCGGCCCGCCGGCCGCGCCGCGGCGGCCCGCGGAGGGCGGCCAGCTGGAGCTGTTCCGGCCGGTGGTCTACGACGGCAGCGCGCTCGTGCTGTACGCGCTGCGCCAGGAGATCGGCGCGGCGGCGTTCGCGGAGCTGCAGCGGACGTGGGTGACGCGCCACCGGGACGGCACCGCCGGCACCGCGGACTTCGTCGCCCTCGCCTCCGAGGTCGCGGGGCGCGACCTGGAGGGTTTCCTGCACGCCTGGCTGTACGAGGAGCGCACCCCGCCGATGCCGGGCCACCCCGGCTGGAAGTCGGCGAAGCCGGCCGAGCCGGCCCAGCCCGCCGAGCGGTCCCAGCGGTAAAGCGGGTGACGCGCGTGCGGCGGCGTGCGACCATCGTGGATGCCGCGACGCCCGCCGTGCGGGGAATCCTCCCGGTCTGCGGGGCGTTGTCGGAGAGGCAGACTGCCGCTCTCACAGACAAGGATCCGATGACTTCTCCCACCCACCTTCCCCAGGACGATCAGCGTCTTCCGGAAGGCCTGCGTGCCGACGCCCTCATGGAAGCCGAAGCCGCGTGGAGTCCCGGATCCGACGCCGATCGCGACGGCGACCAGTTCGACCGCGAGGACCGCGCGGCCCTGCGCCGGGTCGCCGGTCTGTCGACGGAGCTGGAGGACATCACCGAGGTCGAGTACCGGCAGCTCCGGCTGGAGCGGGTCGTGCTCGTCGGCGTGTGGACCTCCGGCACGGCCCGGGACGCCGGGAACTCGCTCGCGGAGCTGGCCGCGCTCGCCGAGACGGCCGGCGCGGTCGTGCTCGACGGCGTGGTGCAGCGCCGCGACAAGCCCGACCCCGCCACGTACATCGGCTCCGGCAAGGCCCTGGAGCTGCGCGACATCGTGGTCGAGTCCGCGGCCGACACGGTCGTCTGCGACGGTGAGCTGAGCCCCGGCCAGCTGATCCACCTCGAAGACGTGGTCAAGGTCAAGGTCGTGGACCGCACCGCGCTGATCCTCGACATCTTCGCCCAGCACGCCAAGTCCCGCGAGGGCAAGGCGCAGGTCGCGCTCGCGCAGATGCAGTACATGCTGCCGCGGCTGCGCGGCTGGGGCCAGTCGCTGTCCCGGCAGATGGGCGGCGGCGGCTCGGGCTCCGCGGGCGGCGGCATGGCCACCCGCGGGCCCGGCGAGACGAAGATCGAGACGGACCGGCGGCGCATCCGCGAGAAGATGGCGAAGCTCCGCCGCGAGATCGCGGCCATGAAGACCGGCCGGGACGTCAAGCGGCAGGAGCGCAAGCGCCACCACGTGCCGTCGGTCGCGATCGCCGGCTATACGAACGCGGGCAAGTCCTCGCTGCTCAACCGGCTGACGGGGGCGGGCGTGCTGGTGGAGAACGCGTTGTTCGCCACCCTCGACCCGACCGTGCGCCGCGCCGAGACGCCGAGCGGCCGGCTGTACACGCTGGCGGACACCGTCGGCTTCGTCCGGCACCTGCCGCACCACCTCGTCGAGGCGTTCCGCTCCACGATGGAGGAGGTCGGCGACGCCGACCTGATCCTGCACGTGGTCGACGGCTCCCACCCGGCGCCGGAGGAGCAGCTCGTCAGCGTGCGCGAGGTGATCCGCGACGTGGACGCGACGTCCGTGCCCGAGATCGTGGTGATCAACAAGGCGGACATCGCCGAGCCGGACGTGCTGCGCCGGCTGCTGCGCATGGAGCCGCGGGCGATCGCGGTCTCGGCGTCGACCGGCGACGGGGTCGAGGAGCTGAAGGCGCTCATCGACGTCGAGCTGCCGCGGCCGCAGGTCGAGATCGAGGCCGAGGTGCCGTACACGAAGGGCGCGCTCGTCTCCCGGGTGCACACCGAGGGCGAGGTGCTCTCCGAGGCGCACACCGCCGCGGGCACGCTGCTGAAGGCCCTGGTGCACGAGGAGCTGGCCGCCGAGCTGCGGCGGTACGCCCCCGCCGCACGGGCCGACTGAGGCCGCCGCCGAGGTCGTAGACTGACCGGACGGGCCGCCGCCGCCAGGCGGCCCGTCCGGATCCCCCGTCGCCGTTTGGATGATCGCTGGCATGCCCGAGGAAGTCGCACAGCCGCGCACGTACGAGGTCAGGACGTTCGGTTGCCAGATGAACGTCCACGACAGCGAACGGATGTCCGGGCTGCTTGAGGAGGCGGGCTACGTCCGCGCGGAGCCGGGCTCCGGCACCACCGGCACCACCGGCACCACCGCCGATGTCGTCGTGTTCAACACCTGCGCGGTGCGGGAGAACGCCGACAACCGGCTCTACGGCAACCTGGGCCAGCTCGCCCCGCAGAAGGCCGCCAGGCCCGGCATGCAGATCGCGGTCGGCGGCTGCCTGGCGCAGAAGGACCGCGACACGATCGTGCGCCGCGCCCCGTACGTCGACGTCGTCTTCGGCACGCACAACGTCGGCAAGCTGCCGGTGCTGCTGGAGCGCGCGCGGGTCGCGCGGGAGGCGCAGGTCGAGATCGCCGAGTCGCTGGAGGCGTTCCCGTCCACGCTGCCGACGCGGCGGGAGAGCCCGTACGCCGCGTGGGTCTCCGTCTCCGTCGGCTGCAACAACACCTGCACGTTCTGCATCGTCCCCGCGCTGCGCGGCAAGGAGAAGGACCGCCGCAGCGGCGACATCCTCGCCGAGGTCGAGGCGCTGGTCGCGGAGGGCGTCAGCGAGATCACGCTGCTGGGGCAGAACGTCAACGCGTACGGGTCGGACATCGGCGACCGGCAGGCGTTCGGCAAGCTGCTGCGGGCCTGCGGGCGGATCGAGGGACTGGAGCGGGTGCGCTTCACCTCGCCGCACCCGCGGGACTTCACGGACGACGTGATCGAGGCGATGGCCGAGACGCCGAACGTGATGCCGCAGCTGCACATGCCGCTGCAGTCCGGCTCGGACACGGTGCTGCGCGCGATGCGGCGCTCGTACCGGCAGGAGCGGTATCTGGGGATCATCGAGAAGGTGCGGGCCGCGATCCCGGACGCGGCGATCACCACCGACATCATCGTGGGCTTCCCCGGCGAGACCGAGGCGGACTTCGAGGAGACGCTGCACGTGGTGCGCGAGGCGCGCTTCGCGCAGGCGTTCACCTTCCAGTACTCCAAGCGGCCGGGGACGCCGGCGGCCGAGATGTCCGGGCAGGTGCCGAAGGCCGTCGTGCAGGAGCGGTACGAGCGACTGGTGGCCCTGCAGGAGGACATCTCCTGGGGGGAGAACAAGAAGCAGGTCGGCCGGGTCCTGGAGGTCATGGTCGCGGAGGGCGAGGGCCGCAAGGACGGCGCCACGCGGCGGCTGTCCGGCCGGGCGCCCGACAACCGGCTCGTGCACTTCGCCAGGCCCGCGGAGCCGGTGCGGCCGGGCGACATGGCGACGGTCGAGGTCACGTACGCGGCGCCGCACCACCTGCTGGCCGAGGCCCCGCCGCGGGCGGTACGGCGCACGCGCTCAGGCGACGCCTGGGCGGCGCGCCAGGAGGGCGGGCCGGCCGTCGGCGGGGCGGGCGGCAAGGGCGTGCTGCTGGGGCTGCCGCAGGTGGGCGTCCCGGATCCGCTGCCGGCGGCGGAGGGCTGCGCGGCGCACTGAGCGGCTCCGCCGGTCGCGGGTCGCGGCCGGGGGGCGGCTAGGCTGCGGCTCATGCTCGTCGCCGCCGCCTGCTGCCCGTGTCCGCCCCTGCTGGTACCCGAGGTGGCCTCGGGGGCCGCCGGCGAGCTGGCGGGCCTCAGAGCGGCGTGCATGGATGCCGTGGGGGTGCTGGCGGCGGCGCGGCCGGAGGTGCTGGTCGTCGTCGGCCCCGCGGAGCAGGCCGGGCGGGGTCCGCATCCGCAGGGGGCCCGGGGGTCGTTCCGGGGCTTCGGCGTGGATCTGGCGGTGCGGCTCGGGCCGGCGGACGGTGCGGAGCCGGAGCCCGGCGAGCGGGAGCTGCCGCCGTCGCTGGCGGTGGGCGCCTGGCTGCTGGAGCGGGCGGAGTGGAACGGCACGCCCGTGGAGGGGCTGGGCGTCGGTGAGCCGCTGCCCGCCGAGCGGTGCGCGGAGGTGGGCCGGGAGGTCGCCGCGGGGGCGCGGCGGGTGGCGCTGCTCGTCATGGGCGACGGCAGTGCGCGCCGTACGCGGAAGGCCCCCGGCTACCACGACGAGCTCGCCGACGGCTTCGACGCGGCGGCGGCGCGGGCCGCGGCCGCCGCGGACTCGGTGGCGCTGGCGGCCCTGGACGCGGAGCTGGCCGTCGACCTGCAGACCGCGGGCCGCGCCTGCTGGCAGGTCGCCGCGGGCGCCGGCGAGAACGCCGGCCTACGCGGAGCGCTGCTGTACGACGAGGCCCCGTACGGCGTGGGCTACTTCGTCGCCACCTGGTCCTGACCTGCGCGACGCGAGCCGCGGGCCGGGAGGCCGCGGGCCCCGGGCGGGGCCGCGCGCCTCCGGG
The DNA here is from genome assembly GCF_039531005.1 of Streptomyces synnematoformans. Lineage (NCBI taxonomy): Bacteria > Bacillati > Actinomycetota > Actinomycetes > Kitasatosporales > Streptomycetaceae > Streptomyces > Streptomyces synnematoformans. Next base: position 8,735 of record NZ_BAAAPF010000034.1, on the reverse strand, counting down.
CGGTCTACGTGCGGGCCTGGTCGCCCGCGTCGCTGTCCGCGGCCCCCGCGGCCGACTGCTGCTTCGGAATGCCCGCGGCGCCGGCCGCGTCCGCGCCCGCGGGCTCCGCACCCGCCTCCGGCTCGGCGGCCGGGGCCGGCTCCTTCGCGGCCTGCCCCTCCCCGCTTGTCCCACCGCGACGAAGAAGCCTGGCAAAAACGCCCATTTCTACTCCATAACTGACTCGTGAGGGCGACATTCCGCGCCGTCCGGAGCGGCTCATTGCGCCACCCCGGTGGCCCGGTCCGTGGCGGCCCGGGAACCGGCGTTCGGAACCTCGGAACGGCAAACGACCCCGGGCGCGCCGCGTTACGCCACTCGTTCGAGGGGCGGCGCGTTGTTTGCGAGACTGGCCGCGTGACAGACACCACGCCCAGGGCCCGGGTCGTCGCGGTCGTCGGGGCCACGGCCGCCGGCAAGTCCGAGCTGGGCATCGCGCTCGCCCGGCGGCTCGGCGGCGAGATCGTCAACGCCGACTCGATGCAGCTGTACCGGGGGATGAACATCGGCACGGCCAAGCTGACGCCCGCCGAGCGGCAGGGCGTGCCGCACCACCTGCTCGACGTGTGGGACGTCACGGAGACCGCCAGCGTCGCCGCGTACCAGCGGCTGGCGCGCGCGGAGATCGACCGGCTCGGTGCGCAGGGCCGCACCGCGGTGCTCGTCGGCGGCTCCGGCCTGTACGTGCGCGGGGCCGTCGACGCCATGGACTTCCCCGGCACCGACCCCGCCGTCCGCGCCCGGCTGGAGGCGGAGCTGGCCGCCGGCGGGCCCGGTCCACTGCACGCCCGGCTCGCCGCCGCCGACCCCGCCGCCGCGCGCGCCATCCTGCCGGGGAACGGCCGCCGGATCGTCCGCGCGCTGGAGGTGATCGAGCTGACCGGCCGCCCCTTCACGGCCGTCCTCCCGGCGCCCGAGTCGGTCTACGACACGATCCAGATCGGCGTCGCCGTGCCGCGCCCCGAGCTGGCCGAGCGGATCGAGCGGCGCGTGCACCGGATGTGGCGGGCCGGGCTGGTGGCCGAGGTGCGGCGGCTGGAAGCGGAAGGGCTGCGCGAGGGCCGTACGGCCTCCAGGGCCCTGGGGTACCAGCAGGTGCTGTCGTTCCTGGCCGGCGAGTGCACGGAAGCGGAGGCCCTGGACGAGACCGTCAGGGCCACCCGGAAGTTCGCGCGGCGGCAGGAGACGTGGTTCCGGCGCGATCCGCGCGTGCACTGGATCAGTGGCTCGGAGGCCGACCGTGACCGCCTTCCGGACACCGCATGGGACCTACTCGAACGGTCGGTCACAGGCTGATCACGTCATGGCATCGGGACGTCCCGGTGGCACTGCGGGTGTTCCCGGGCGTGCCATCATCAAAGCGAGCTGTGAAGCCTGGTGGTCGCCGGAGGTTGGGAGGGCGCGTGGCTATGGAGGCCGGCCCTCGTGACAGTCGACGGGAGCCGCGGGACGACCGGATCGCCGGGCCCGTGGCCGAGCCCGCGGAGGATCTTGCGGACGACCTCGCCGAGGTGCCGGACCCCGGCGGGCAGGAGTCGTTCCGTGAGCTGCGTCCGCCGCGGCTGCTGCGCTTCTGGCAGCTGGCCCCCATCGTCGCGCTGGCCGCGCTCGGCTCGCTGATGTTCGCGTTCCCGCTGGCCTTCGAGTTCGGCGGCGGCGGACCCGTCGTGGCGATGCTCGGGCTGCTGATCAGCTGCTGCGCGGCCGGGTGGGCGATGATGGCCGCGCGCCGGGTGGGGCTCGCGCTGCCCGGGCTGCCGCGGCGCGGCTCGGGGCGGCGGGCGGACTGGCGGATCGTCCTGCTGTACGCGGCCGCGGTGGCGGCCGCCGTCGCGCTGGCCGTCTGGCGCGTGGCGCGGCTCGGCTGACCGGCCGCGGCCCGGTCCCACCGGCCCGCTTCCCGCTGTTCTCCGGCCGTCCGGGCGCTGTCGGTGCGGGCGGTTACGATCGCAGAGTGAGCACCGAGCAGCTGCACTTCCTCAAGGGACACGGCACCGAGAACGACTTCGTGATCGTCCCGGACCCCGCCGGTCTCATCGACCTGTCCGCCGCCGACGTGGCCCGGCTGTGCGACCGCAGGGCGGGCGTCGGCGCCGACGGCCTGCTGCGGGTCGTGCGGTCCGACGCGCACCCGGAGGGGCGGCGGATGGCCGCCGGGGCCGAGTGGTTCATGGACTACCGCAACGCGGACGGGAGCCTCGCCGAGATGTGCGGGAACGGGGTGCGGGTCTTCGCCCGCTACCTGCAGCGCGCCGGGCTCGTGGAAACCGGCGACCTGGCGGTGGGCACGCGCGCGGGGATGCGGCGGGTGCACCTGGCGAAGGACGGCGACGTGACGGTCGCCATGGGCCGGGCGGTGCTCGCGGAGGGCCCGGACACCGACGTCACGGTCGCGGTGGGCGGGCGCAGCTGGCCCGCGCGCAACGTCGGGATGGGCAATCCGCACGCGGTGGCGTTCGTCGCCGACCTGGCGGACGCGGGACGGCTGTACGAGCCGCCGGAGGTCACGCCGGCGTCGGCGTATCCCGCGGGCGTGAACGTGGAGTTCGTCGCCGACCGCGGCCCGCGGCACGTCGCGATGCGGGTCCACGAGCGCGGCTCGGGCGAGACCCGCTCGTGCGGTACGGGCGCGTGCGCGGTGGCCGTCGCCACCGCCCGCCGCGACGGCGCGGACCCGGCGGCGACGGGCCGCCCGGAGACGTACACGGTGGACGTGCCCGGCGGGCGGCTGGTCGTGACCGAACACCCCGACGGCGAGGTGGAGATGACGGGCCCGGCGGTCATCGTCGCCGAAGGCGACACGGCCCCCGGCTGGCTGTAGGGCACCGCACCGCTCCCCTGCCGCCGCCCCCCGCCGCTCCGCTAGTCCTCCGCGTCGTCGGCCCGCCCCAGCATGCGGTTCGCGCACAGCCGCAGCGACTCCTCGCGTACGCCCGCCACCGCCGCCATCAGATGGCCGTCCGGGCGGATGTACAGCACCGTGTGCGGCGCCGCGCCCGGGTACGCCTCCGCGACCAGCAGCCGGGCGCGGGCGGGGAGTTCGCCGACCAGCCGGACCAGCTTCGGCATCAGGCCCGCCTGCAGCCACCGGGTGCGGTCCCAGACGCGGGTGCCCGGGGCGACCAGCACCAGCAGCGGGTCGCCGCCGAGCCGCTCGGAGAGCCGGCCGGTCCAGCCGTCCGGCGCGATCACCTGGACGTCGGCGACCCGGGCGCCGGCGGGCGTGCCCACCTCCACCGCCCCGGCCAGCCCGGCCGGCGCCGTGTCGTACACCGGCGGGCCCCCTATCCGGCCGCGGCCCAGGTGGCCGTCGGTGAGCAGCTCCGCCGCCGACCTGCCGCGCACCGCCGCCCGCAGGCCGCCCGCCCGGCGCAGCAGCGTGCCGACCTGGTCGGCGGCGCGCAGCCGGGCGCTGACGGCGCCGCGGCGCTCGGTGACGTAGGTGTCGACGAGGTCGTCGCCGGAGTCGTCGCGGCCGGCCAGGTGCCAGGCGCGGCCGAGCTTCCAGGCGAGGTTCTCGGCGTCGGCGAGGCCCTCGTCGAGCTGCTGGGTGCCGAGGGAGCCGACGAGGTGGGCGGCGTCGCCGGCGAGCAGCACGCGGCCGCGGCGCCAGCGGCGGGCGAGGCGGTGATGGACGGTGTGCACGCCGGTGTCGAGGAGTTCGTAGGAAGGGTGGCGGGTGCCCGTCCAGACGCGCAGGGTGGCCTCCAGCCGGGCGACGAGGGCCTCCGGGGTGACGACGCCGGCGCCGGGCGGCAGCAGCCAGTCCAGCCGCCACCGGTCGTCGCCGAGCGGCCGGGCCAGGCACTCGGCGCCGGGCCCGCTGCGCGGGGTGCCGCGGTACAGGACGCCCTCGCCGGGCCACGGCAGGTCGGCCCGTACGGCGGCGACGGCGTGCCGCTCGACGGCCGTGCGGCCGGCGTACTGCACCTCCAGCAGCTTGCGCACGGTCGATCTGGCGCCGTCGCAGCCGACGAGCCAGCTGCCGCGCCACCAGGTCCCGGCGCGGGTGCCGGCGTTGACGCCGTACGGCTCCCGCACCAGCTCCGTCAGCCGGCTGCCGCGGAAGACCTCGACGTGCTTGGAGTTCTCGGCGAGCGCCGCCAGGGTGGTGGTCAGGGCGTACTGCGAGAGGTGCAGCGGGGGCGGCTCGGCCGCCTCACCGAACTCCACCCGCACCTGCGTCCGGCCGCCGCGCAGCACGCGCCAGGCGGTGTAGGGCGCGCCGCGCTCGCGGGCGTCGGCGGCGCCGAGGCGGTCGACGAACGCGGCGGTGTGCGGGCGCAGCACGACGGTGCGGGCCGGACGCGGGCCGGCGGGCCTGCCGTCCTCCTCGGCGTCGCCGGCGGGCCGGTCGTCGAGGAGGACGGTGGGGACCGCGTGCCGTGCCAGAGCCAACGACAGGGCGAGCCCGACCGGGCCCGCCCCGACGATGATCACCGGGTCCACGGTGACGCGCCTCCGGCGCCTTGGTGCCTACGTACTACGGGGGTTGGAGCCCGGTGCGCGATCACACGGGGTATGCAACCCACTGCCGGACACCGCAGTCAAGCTGAGGGCCCACGGCCGCCCCTTCGGGCTACGTCCGGCCGTCGCCCTCCCCGCCGCCACCGCCGTCCGGTACGCCGTCCGCGGGGCCGTCACCGTGCTCGGCGCCCGGCACTCCGTCCGGCGTGACCGGGGCACCGGCCGCGGCGCCGGTGCTCAGGTCGTCGACCGCCGCGGCCCCGACCACCGCGCCGGTGGTCCGCTTGCCGCGCCGGACGATGCGCTCCAGCCAACTCGCGAGGGACGTCAGTATGAAGTTCACGATGACGTAGATCACCGCGACGACGATGAAGCTGGCGAACACGTTGGAGTAGTTCGACGCCAGCGTGCGCCGCTCGATGAGCAGTTCGCTGAAGCCGATCATCACACCGCCGAGCGCGGTGTCCTTCACGATGACGACGAGCTGGCTGACGATCGCCGGCAGCATCGCGGTGACGGCCTGCGGCAGCAGCACGGTGCCCATCATCTGGCCCTTGCGCAGGCCGATGGCCTTGGCGGCCTCGCTCTGGCCGCGGGGCAGCGAGAGGATGCCGGCGCGGACGATCTCGGCGAGCACGGCCGCGTTGTAGAGCACGAGCCCGGTGACGACGGCGTACAGCGGGCGCTGCTCGCTGTCGATGCCGGTGTACTCGGAGTAGAACTGGTTCGCGAACAGCATCAGGATCAGCACCGGGATGGCGCGGAAGAACTCCACCACCGCAGCGGCTGGCACCCGTACCCAGGCGTGGTCGGACAGGCGCGCGATGCCGAACAGGGCCCCCAGCGGCAGCGCGATGAGCAGTGAGAGCCCGGCGGCCTTCAGCGTCTCCCCGAGCCCCGGCAGCAGGTACGTGGTCCACGCCTGCGAGTCCGTGAAGAACGGCTTCCACAGCGCCCATTCGAGCTGGTTCTTCTCTTCCAGCTTGTCGGCGACCCACCACACGCCGAGCGCCAGCACGACGAGGAAGAGGACGCTGTAGATGACGTTGCGTGCCTTGGCCCGCGGCCCGGGCGCGTCGTAGAGAACGGAACTCATCGCCTGACCGCCACCTTCTTGCCGACCCAGCCGAGGAAGAGCCCGGTCGGCAGGGTCAGCACGACGAAGCCGAGCGCGAAGATCGCCGAGATGAGGAGGAGCTGCGCCTCGTTCTCGATCATTTCCTTCATGAGCAGGGACGCCTCGGCGACCCCGATGGCCGCCGCCACCGTGGTGTTCTTGGTGAGGGCGATGAGGACGTTGGTGAGCGGGCCGACGACCGAGCGGAACGCCTGGGGCAGCACGATGAGCCGGAGGACCTGGGTGAAGCTCAGCCCGATGGCGCGGGCGGCCTCCGCCTGGCCGACGGGCACCGTGTTGATGCCCGACCGCAGCGACTCGCAGACGAACGCGGAGGTGTACGCGGACAGCCCGAGCACCGCGAGCCGGAAGTACTGGGCGTCGAAGTTGCCGCGCGCGCCCATCGTGACGCCGAAGACGTCGGCGAGCCCGAGTGCGCAGAAGACGATGATGACCGTCAGGGGGATGTTCCGGATGACGTTCACGTAGACCGCGCCGAAACCCCGCATGAGCGGCACGGGGCTGACCCGCATGCCCGCCAGAACCGTCCCCCAGAGCAGGGAGAACAGGCCGGACAGCAGGGTGAGTTTCACCGTGACCCAGAACGCGTCCAGGATCTGTGAGTCGTATTCGGAAATGATGTCCAACGTCAGTCCAGCGCTCTCGCCTCAAGTGGGCACGGTGGTGTGCCACCCGGGCCGGGCGGCACACCACCGCTCTGACAGTGCGGCGCACCGCCGCGGCCGGCGGCGGTGCGTTCGGTCACTCCTTGATGTCGCCGATCTTCGGCGCGGGCTCGAAGTCGTAGTTCGCGGGGCCGAGGTTGGCGTCCATGAACTTCTCCCAGGAGCCGTCGGAGACCATCTTCTCCAGGGCGGCGTCGATGTCGCTCTTCATCTTCTCGTCGCCCTTCTGGACGCCGATGCCGTAGTTCTCGTTGCTCAGGTTCAGCCCGGCGAGCTTGAACTTGCCCTTGTTCTCGTCCTGCGCGGCGTAGCCGGCGAGGATCGAGTCGTCGGTGGTCAGGGCGTCGATCGAGCCGTTGGCGACGGCGTCGAGGCACTCGGAGTAGCCGGCGCGCTCGGCGAGCTGGGCCTTCGGCGCGATGGTGTCCTTGACGTTCTGCGCCGAGGTCGAGCCGGTGACCGAGCAGAGGGTCTTGCCGTTGAGGTCCGCGCCCTTGGCGATGTTGTCGTCGGCGCGGATCAGCAGGTCCTGGTGGGCCAGCAGGTACGGGCCGGCGAAGTCGACCTTCTGCGCCCGCTCGTCCGTGATCGAGTAGGTGGCGGCGATCATGTCGACGTCGCCGCGCTCCAGCATGGTCTCGCGGTCGGCGCTGATCGCCTCCTTCCACTCGATCTGGTCCGCGGAGTAGCCGAGTTCCTTGGCGACGTACGTGGCGACGTCCACGTCGAAGCCCGAGTACGAGCCGTCGGGCTCCTTCAGGCCGAGACCGGGCTGGTCGAACTTGATGCCGACGGTGATCGAGTCCTTGCTGCCGCCGTCACCGCTGTCGCCGCTGTCGTCGTCGTCGGAGCCGCATGCGGCCGCGGTGACGGAGAGGGCGAGTGCACAGGCCGCGGCTGCGCTGACCTTGCGGAGATTCATGGTGAGCATCCTTCTGTCTGGTGTGTTGCCGGCAGCTCAGTGGTGCAGGATCTTCGACAGGAAGTCCTTCGCCCGGTCGCTGCGAGGGTTGGTGAAGAACTGGTCGGGCGTCGTCTCTTCCACGATCTGGCCGTCCGACATGAAGACCACACGGTTCGCGGCGGAGCGGGCGAAGCCCATCTCGTGCGTGACGACGACCATAGTCATACCGTCCCGGGCGAGCTGCTGCATAACCTCCAGCACCTCGTTGATCATCTCGGGGTCGAGCGCCGAGGTCGGCTCGTCGAAGAGCATCACCTTGGGCTCCATCGCCAGCGCGCGGGCGATCGCCACCCGCTGCTGCTGGCCGCCGGAGAGCTGTGCGGGGTACTTGTCCGCCTGGTTGCCGACGCCCACCCGGTCGAGCAGGGCCCGGGCGGAGGTCTCCGCGGCCGCCTTGTCCTTCCTGCGGACCTTGATCTGCCCGAGGGTCACGTTCTGCAGCACGGTCTTGTGGGCGAAGAGGTTGAAGGACTGGAAGACCATGCCCACGTCTGCGCGGAGCCTGGCCAGCTCACGGCCCTCGGCGGGCAGCGGCTTGCCGTCCAGCGTGATGCTGCCGGAGTCGATGGGCTCCAGCCGGTTGATCGCGCGGCACAGCGTGGACTTCCCGGACCCGGAGGGTCCGATAACGACGACGACCTCACCGCGGGCGATCGTCAGGTCGATGTTCTGGAGCACGTGCAGCGCACCGAAATGCTTGTTGACGTTGTCCAGCACGACCAGCGGTTCGCCCGTCGCCGGAACGGCGTCCTTGGCCGTGGAAACCTCGGTCATCCGCGTCTTGCTCCGTCCTCTTCGGTTGCCTGGACCTTAGTGAGCAGCCTCGACCAGCGTCATCACATCTGAGGGGAAATTGAGCATAACGATCCGGCTGCAATCGGACAGAATGGGTGGTATCGGGGCGGTGCTCTCCGTGCCGGTCACATAACAGAAACCGCGCGGTGACCTGGCCGGACTTGACGGGGCAGGGCGCTATCCGCGTGTATTCCTGTGCGGGCTGAGACGATATGCGAGTCAGGGAACAGGAGGGTCGATGAGGCTGCTGCTCGTCGAGGACGACGACCACGTGGCCACCGCGCTCTCCGCGGTGCTGGCCCGGCACGGATTCGAGGTGGGCCAGGCCCGCAGCGGCCAGGAGGCGCTGCAGGAGCTGCTGCACAGCGAGCTGGCCCCGTTCGACGTGGTGCTGCTGGACCTGGGGCTGCCCGACCAGGACGGCTTCGAGGTGTGCGGGCGGATCCGCAAGCTCACCGGCACGCCCGTGATCATGGTGACCGCGCGCGCAGACGTCCGGTCCCGCATCCATGGCCTCAACCTGGGCGCCGACGACTACGTCGTCAAGCCGTACGACACAGGCGAGCTGCTCGCCCGCGTGCACGCCGTCGCCCGGCGCACCGCGGCGGCCGCGCCCGAGACCGCCGGCGGCGCGGCGGGCGGCAGGGGCGCGGGCGCGGTCCCGGTC
>NZ_BAAAPF010000033.1:0-36233 GCF_039531005.1 Streptomyces synnematoformans | reverse complement strand
GACCGCGCCGGCGGCCCGGGCCGCGCGGCGATGCGCGCGCTCGGCTCCAGGCCACGCGACGCCTCCGCCTCCGCACGCCCCGCGCTTGCATATCCGCTGCGCCGCCGCGGCCTTCCCTTCCCCGGGGTACCCGGGACCGTCGCCGCGCGGGGTGCGGCCGTGGCGGGGGGTGCCGTTGTGGCGTTCCGGGTGGTGTCCGCGCTGGTGTTCCGGGAGGAGCAGGTCACCCTCGTCGCCGAGGACGCCACCGCCGACGACCTGCCGTTCGTCGTGCCGCTCGAAGCGCGCTCCGCGTACGTCGGGACCTCGTACGTACGCGACCTCGCCGGCGTCCTCGGCGGCACCTACACCGCGGACGCGCCCGACGTCGGCATCGTCGACTCGCTCGACGCGCTCGCCGGGCCCGGCTTCGACCCCGCAGAAGTGGACCCGCGGGTGCGGGAGTTCTACGAGCACACCGCCCGCTTCACCCTCGACATCGAACCCCGCTGGCGCCTCTGGGTCCGCCCCGGCTACCTCCTCTACCGCACCCTCGTCGCCCGGCCCCTCGGCCAGGCCAACGTGCCGATGAACCAGCGCGAGATGCTCCGCGGCATGCGCAGCCGCATCGACACGATCACTCCCCCGCCCGCGGCCGCCGCCACCGCCGCCGACGATGCGCCGGCCCGGACCACGGCCGTCCGCGGCTGGATCCGGTCGTTCGCGGACACCGACGACCCCATCTACGTCGGCATCTACACCACCTACCGGCACGGTGGCCGCGGCTACGTCAGCGTCGGGTTCCCCCTCCCGCACGCCAGCTTCACCGCCACCCTCCTCCCCCGCGCCCGCCCCGGCGGCGGCCTGTCGCTCACCAGCCACGCCGACGCCTCCGACGGCACCGACCACCCCGGCCACTACCTCACGTACATCGACGCCGGGACCCGCGAGCTGACCACCCTCGGCGTGCCCGGCTTCGCCGAGCGGCTCGACGTCCACGTCACCGGCGACGGCCGGCTCCGCGCCGAGCACGCCTTCTCCGTCTTCGGCATCCCGTTCCTCGTCCTGCACTACCGGATGGACCGCAAGCCGTGAACCCCCTCCTCGCCGACGACGCCGACTGGACGCCGGTCACCACGGGCCTGTCGGGGGCCGCCGTCTTCCGCAGCGCGGACGGCACCAGGTACGCCAAGCACGTACCCGCCGAGGTGGCAGAGGAACTCGCCGGCGAGCGGGACCGCACCGTCTGGCTGGCCGCCCAGGGCGTACCGGGGCCCCGCGTGCTCGACTTCCGCTCGGACGGCTCCGGCGCCTGCCTGGTGACCAGCGCGGTCGCCGGCGTGCCCGCCGACCAGCTGTCCGCGGCGGACCTGCGGGCCTGCTGGGGACGCCTCGCGGAGGCGGTCCGCGCGCTGCACGCGGTGCCGGCCGCCGAGTGCCCGTTCCACCGGGATCTGGACCTGATGGTCGCGGTCGCCCGCGCCGTCGTCGCCTGCGACCTGGTGAACCCCGACTTCCTGCCCGTCGAGCAACAGGACACGCCCGCCCGGGAGTTGCTGGCCCGCGTCGAAGCGCAGCTCGACCGGCGCCGGGAGCAGGAGGCGTCCGACACGGTCGTCTGCCACGGCGACCTCACCCTGGCGAACATCGTCGTCGACCCGCACACCCGGGACGCGGCGGCCTTCGTCGACCTCGGCCGCCTCGGCCTGGCCGACCGCCACGCCGACCTGGCCCTGGTCCTCGCCAGCGCCCGCGAGACGTGGCCGGACGAGCGGCAGGCGGAGCGGCAGGACGCCGCCTTCGCCGAGCGCTACGGCACCGCCCCCGACCCCGAGCGCCTCCGCTTCTACCTCCACCTCGACCCCCTCACCTGGGGCTGACCGCGGTCGTCAGGAGGCGGCGGGGCCGCCCCCGGCCCGGATGAGCCGGGCGTGCGACTCCTGCAGCCCCTCCGGGAGCGCGTCCGGGCTGAACCACTCCGCCGCCAGGATCTCGAAGCCGTCGAGCCTGAGGGTCCCGCCCACGTGCCGCGCCTCGTACGCGATCTCCGCCCGGAGCCGGTAGCCGCTCTTCACCCGGACCAGCCGGCCCGGCACGACCTCCAGGCCCGTCTCCTCCCGCACCTCCCGGACGACGGTCTGCGCGAACTCCTCGCCCTTGACCGCGAAGCCGGTCGGCAGGCCCCACGGCCGGGCGTCGGGCCACATGCGGTGCTTGAGCAGCAGCACCTGCCCCCGGTCGTTCCGCACCACGCCGGTCACGCCGATCATGAACTTGGCCTGCGTGAACCACAGGACGCGCCACTGGAGGGAGCCGCGCAGCAGTTTCCACGCCCTGGCAACGATTCGCTTCACGGGCTTCCCTTCGACGCGTCAGTCGCGGCCCGGCTCGCGACGGGCCCTGAGGGCGCGGACCTTGTGGCGGTTGCCGCAGCGTTCCATCGAACACCACCGGCGGCGGCCCGGGCGGGACGTGTCCGCGAACAGCAGGTAACACCGCTCCCCCGCGCACTCGCGGATGCGGCCGCCGTAGGGGCCGGTGAAGAGATCCACCGCGTCGCGGGCGACCGTCGAGAGCAGCTGCGGCGCCGCGGCGGGGGTACCGGTCCAGGCCGGGGCGGCGTCGGGGGTCAGGCGGGGGGCCAGCGGGGGCGCGGCGGCGGCGGTGTTGAGGGTGGCGAGGTCGGCGGGCGGGAGGGGGGTGCCGTGGGCGCGGGCCCGGGTGAGGCGGAAGAGGGCGTCGCGCAGGCGGCGTACGGCGGGGACGTCGGCGGCCGTGACGGCCAGCTCCGGCGCGGGGCGCAGCCGGCTGGCCGCGGCCCAGGCCGCGACGTCCGCGGGGGTGTGCAGCGTCTCGAACCGCGCGAAGGGGCCCGGGCCGCCCGTGGTCAGCAACTCCAGGCTGAGCGCGCCCGGGTCGAAGTGGAAGACCTGGCCGTCCGGGGGGCGCATCACGATGCCCGGGGCGCGGTCGCTTGCCTCGTCCACCATGTAACCAGTATAACCGGTACATGGTTCCCACGCACTGGAAAGTCGTCGTCGACGCCCTCGACCCGCACGCCCAGGCGGACTTCTGGGCCGCCGCCCTCGGCTACGAGGTGGAGGACAACAGCCCGCTCATCGAGCAGCTCCTCGCCGCCGGCGCCGTCCCCGAGGACGTGCTGACCCGGCACCGCGACCGCCGCGCCTGGCGGACCGCCGCCGCCGTCCGGCACCCCGACGACCCGTACGACCCCGCCTCCGGCGCCGGTCTGGGCCGGCGGCTGCTCTTCAACCAGGTCCCCGAGCCCAAGCCCGCGGCCAAGAACCGCCTCCACCTCGACCTGCACCCCGCGGCCGGGCGGCGCGCGGAGGAGACGGCCCGGCTGACGGCGGCGGGCGCCACCGTCCTGCGGCAGGTGCGGGAGCAGGGCGGGGAGTGGACGATCATGGCGGACCCGGAGGGCAACGAGTTCTGCGTCCACTGACACGCACGCGAAGGCCGCCGCGAGCGGGGAGGCGCGCGGCGGCCTTCGGGGGCGGTGGTGCGGTCAGTCGCCGGCGGCGGCCTGCAGGGCCTCCGGGGTGACGGCGCCGACGTAGATGCTGTCGTCCGCGATCAGCACGTTGACCAGCCGGCTCTCGAAGACCCGGCCGGCGTCGGTCTTCTCGGTGAAGAAGTCGAGGGCCGCACCGGCCCCTTCCCCGCCCAGCGCGTCGCCGGGCAGCGCGATCTCGGCGATCGAGCCCCAGCCCTCGCCGTGGACCTGCACGTCCTCCAGGCCGACGGGCAGCTCGCCCATGCCCTCCTTGTGCCCGCCGTCGTTGTTGCTGTCCGTCCAGTCGCCGCCGTCCTTGCCGAAGTCGCCGAAGCCTTCACCGAAGAAGGGCTCACCATGGCCGCTGTCGAGGCCCTTGCCGAGGTCCCGCTCCGTCACCTCGGCGCCCGCCGGGGGCGCGAACAGGTCCGCGTCCGGCTTGGCGAAGTCCACCTTCGTGAAGCCGACGTCCACGACCGGCTTGCCGTCGTCCGCGGTCAGCGCCACCCGCAGCGGCACGCCGTTGTCGGCGTCCACCGCGACGGTGATGTCCCGGACCGTCGACTCGCCCTGCTTCGGCGTCAGCCGCAGCTCGTACGCGTCCTGCCCGGCGACCTGCGCCGTGCCGGCCACGTCCACGTCGGTCGTGTCGTCCGCGGCCTTCAGCAGCCGCTCGGCCAGCTCCTGCGGAGTGGCGTCCCGCAGGTCCTTCGGCAGCTCGAAGTCGTTGCCCTTCGGGGCATCCGTCAGCGTCGAGTGGGAGACCTCGTCGGAGTCGCCGCCGAACGTCCACACGTCCGCGCCGTTGCGCACGACGGTGTGGTCGCCGTCCGAGCCCTCCACCGTGACCCGCTGCTTCTCCGGGCCGTCGGCCGCGACCTGCAGCTTGGTGTCGCCGGAGAGCAGCCGCGAGAGGTCCGCGCCCTCGCCGCCGCCCATGCCGCCGAAGGGCAGCGACGGCAGGCCGAGGTCGGTGCTGACCTTCACCGTGCCGTCGACCGACTCGACCTCCGACGCCAGCGCCTTGGCGATCAGCTCCTTCGCCGTCACGTCGTCCGCGCTCGGGCCGTCGTCCTGGGCGAGCGCGGGCACCAGGCCTATGGTCGCGGCGGCGAGACCCGCGACGGCCAGGGGTACGCCGTACCGCACCGCCTTCCTGCGCCTGGCCGCGGCGAGGTCCTCGGCGAGGTCCTCGGCCTCGTCGTAGGGTCGCTCCGGTGGGATCAGTGCCATGGGAAGTACCTCCGTGTCCGCGGTGGTTCGCGGAAAGTCAGCTGCTGCGTCGCACTCGTCCGCCCCATCGGGTCATTGTCACCCGATCCGCCGTATGAGGGCTGTAAACCATCCCACCAAACCGGGCGGCCCGGGGCGTCAGCCCCTGGGCGCAGCTTGCCTTACTCCTGTCGTATGACGGCATCCGCCTCTGGAGGGGCCCGGTCCCGGTCGGTGTACGGGCCATCGGCTCGCGGACCGCAGGCGTAACGGTTACCCTGCCCGGTCCACCACCGCGTCGCACAGCCCCTCCAGCGCCGTCCGCGCCGGGCACGGCGGCAGCGCCGTCAGGATCGCCCGCGCCTCCGCGGCGTACCGCACGGTGTCCCGCCGGGCCTGCGCCACCGCCGGGTGCTCGCGCAGCCGGGCCAGGGCCTCCGCGTGCCGCGAGTCGTCGGTCAGGTCGTCGGCGAGCAGCGCCGCCAGCTCCAGGTCCTCCGGCCGGCGGTCCCGCTGGGCGGCGGCGCGCAGGTGCAGCACCGGCAGGGTGGCCACGCCCTCGCGCAGGTCCGTGCCCGGCGTCTTGCCGGACTCGTCGCCGTCGCTGGTGATGTCCAGCAGGTCGTCCGCGAGCTGGAAGGCGATGCCGATGCGCTCGCCGTACTGCGTCAGCACCTCCACCACCGACTCGTCCGCACCCGACGTCAGCGCGCCGAAGCGGCCCGAGACGGCAATGAGCGAGCCGGTCTTGCCGGCGAGCACCTCCAGGTAGTGGTCCACCGGGTCGCGGCCCTCGGCGGGCCCCGCGGTCTCCAGGATCTGCCCGGTGACCAGCCGTTCGAACGCCTGCGCCTGGATGCGGACCATCTCCGGGCCCAGGTCGGCGAGGATCCGCGACGCCCGGGCAAAGAGATAGTCGCCGGTGAGGACGGCGACAGAGTTGGCCCAGCGGCTGTTCGCGCTCGGTACGCCCCGGCGCACGGCCGCCTCGTCCATCACGTCGTCGTGGTAGAGCGTGGCCAGGTGCGTCAGCTCGACGACGACGCCCGAGGGCGCGACGCCCGGCGCGTGCGGGTCGCCGAACTGCGCGGAGAGCATGACCAGCAGCGGGCGGAATCTCTTGCCGCCGGCGCGGACGAGATGGCGCGCGGCCTCGGTGATGAACGGCACATCGCTCTTCGTGGCCTCCAGAAGGCCCTCTTCGACGGCCGCAAGACCGGCCTCGACATCGGCTTCCAGGGCCCGGTCCTGAACGCTGAGCCCCAAGGGCGCGACCACGGTCACGAGGGCTCCTCCTGTCTGCAGACGTTCACGTGGAACAGATTGTCGATGTGTCGCTAGCAACCACCATGCACCACGTTCGCAGCGTAGCCGGTCACGTGACGATCACGTCGGGCGGCTTCCCCCAGGACGACCCGGGGGTCGTAACCTGAGGTCCCCAGCCCACCGACCACGATGAGGCAGGACTCCGCGATGTCCGAGCACAGCCCGCTCGACGTGCCCGAGGGCGATCCCTTCGGGCCGCACAACCTTCCGTACGGCGTCTTCACCACGGCCTCCGGCGCAAACCCTCGCGTCGGCGTCCGCTACGGCGACTCCGTTCTGGACACCGCCGCCGTCGCGGCGGCCGCCGGCTCCCCGCACGCCGCGCTGCTCGCCGCGCCGACGCTCGCCCCGCTGATGGCCGCGGGCCGGCCGGTGTGGCAGGCCGTACGGGCCGAGGTGACCGCCTGGCTGACCGACCCGGCGCACCGCGCCGCCGCCGAGCCGCACCTGCACCGCCTGGACGGCGTCACGCTGCACATGCCGTTCGACGTCGGCGACTACGTCGACTTCTACTCCAGCGAGCACCACGCCGGGAACGTCGGCCGCATCTTCCGCCCGGGCGAGGAGCCGCTGACGCCCAACTGGAAGCACCTGCCCATCGGCTACCACGGCCGGGCCGGCACCGTCGTCCCGTCCGGCACCCCCGTCGTCCGCCCGGCGGGCCAGCGCAAGCCCGCCGCCGACCCGGCCGCGGCGCAGCCTTCTCCCGCCCGGCCCGGCCCGGTATTCGGTCCCTCCGTCCGCCTCGACATCGAGGCCGAGGTGGGCTTCGTCGTCGGCGTGCCGTCGCCGATGGGCACGCCCGTGCCCCGTGCCGCCTTCCGCGACCACGTCTTCGGGGTCTGCCTGGTCAACGACTGGTCCGCGCGCGACATCCAGCCCTGGGAGCAGCGCCCCCTCGGGCCGCACCAGGCGAAGTCCTTCGCCACGTCCATCGCGCGCTGGATCACCCCGCTCGACGCCCTGGACGCCGCCCGCGTCGCCCCGCCGGAGCGTACGCACCCGCTGCTGCCGTACCTCGACGACACCGGCGCCGACGAGGAGAGCCACGGCTACGACCTGCGGCTGGAGGTACGGATCAACGGGGAGGCGGTCTCCCGGCCGCCGTTCGCCACGATGTACTGGACCGCGGCGCAGCAGCTGGCCCACATGACCGTCAACGGCGCCTCCGTACGCACCGGCGACCTCTACGCCTCCGGCACCGTCAGCGGGCCGGAGCCGGACCAGGTGGGCTCGCTGCTGGAGCTGACGAAGGGCGAGGGCCCGTGGCTGGCGGACGGGGACACCGTCGTCATCGACGGCTGGGCCCCCGGCCCGAACGGCACCCGGATCGCCCTCGCCGACGTCGCCGGCCGGGTGAAGCCGAACCCCGCGGGCTGAGCGGGGGCGCCGTCCGCCGCGGACCCGGCCGCCGACGGCCGGGGGCCCGGGGGCGGCGCCCCCGGGCCCCCGGCCCCGCGGAACGGGTCAGCGGACGAACACCCCCGCGTCCCCGGCCAGCTCCAGGAAGTACTGCGGCGCCACGCCCAGCACCAGGGTCGCGGCCACGCCGACGGCGATGGCGCTGACGGTGAACGCGCTCGGGACCGTCACCGCCGGCCCCTCCGGCCGCGGCTCGCTGAAGAACATCAGCACGATCACCCGCACGTAGAAGAACGCGGCGATGGCCGAGGCGATGACGCCGACGACGACCAGCGGCGTGGCGCCGCCCTCCGCCGCCGCCTTGAACACCGCGAACTTCCCGGCGAAGCCGCTGGTCAGCGGGATACCCGCGAACGCCAGCAGGAACACCGCGAAGACCGCCGCCACCAGCGGCGAACGCCGGCCGAGCCCCGCCCACTTGGACAGGTGCGTGGCCTCGCCGCCCGCGTCCCGCACCAGCGTGACGACGGCGAACGCGCCGACCGTCACGAAGCCGTACGCGGCCAGGTAGAACAGCACCGAGGAGATGCCCTCCTCGTTGGCCGCCGTGACACCCGCGAGGATGAACCCGGCGTGCGCGATCGAGGAGTACGCCAGCAGCCGCTTCACGTCGGTCTGGGTGATCGCGAGGATCGCGCCGACGACCATCGTGACGATCGCGATGCCCCACATCACCGGCCGCCAGTCCCACTTCATGCCCGGCAGCACGACGTACAGCAGCCGCAGCAGCGCGCCGAAGGCGGCGACCTTGGTGGCCGCGGCCATGAAGCCGGTGACCGGCGTCGGGGCGCCCTGGTAGACGTCCGGGGTCCACATGTGGAACGGCACGGCGCCGACCTTGAAGAACATCCCGAGCAGCAGCATGGCGCCGCCGATGAGCAGCAGCGCGTCGTTGCCCATGGTGTCGGCGAGCGCCGGCGTCATGTTCTGCGGGTTGCCGGCGACGACGTCGGCGATGACCGCGTACTTCACGCTGCCCGCGTAGCCGTACAGCAGTGCGATGCCGAAGAGCAGGAACGCCGACGAGAAGGCGCCGAGCAGGAAGTACTTGACCGCCGCCTCCTGCGACATCAGCCGCTTGCGGCGGGCGACGGCGCAGAGCAGGTACAGCGGCAGGGAGAGGACCTCCAGCGCGATGAAGAGCGTCAGCAGGTCGTTCGCGGCCGGGAAGATGAGCATGCCGCCGGTCGCGAACAGCAGCAGCGGGAACACCTCGGTGGTGGTGAACCCCGCCTTGACCGCGGACTGCTCCGCCTCGCCGCCGGGCACCGCCGCGGCCTCCGCCGCGAAGGAGTCGACCCGGTTGCCGTGCGCGGCCGGATCCAGCCGGCGCTCGGCGAAGGTGAACACCCCGAGCACGCCGACCAGCAGGATCGTGCCCTGGAGGAAGAGCGCGGGGCCGTCGACGGCCAGCGCGCCCATCGCGGCGGTCTGCGCCTCGTCGGTGCCGTGGCCGGTGGCGGCCAGGGTGACGACCGCGCCGAACGCGGCGGCCATGGCGAGCACCGCGAGCCCGACCTGGACGACGTACCGGTGCCGCCGCGGGACGAACGCCTCGACGGCGACGCCCAGCACGGCCGCGCCGACCACGATCAGCGTGGGCGCCAGCAGGTCGTACTCGATGTGCGGCGCCTCGATCTTGTCGACGCCGTCCTGTGCCATCCACAGGCTGTGGACACCCTTACTCATGCGCGGCCTCCACAGGGGTCACATCGGGCTCCGGGTCGGTCTTCTGCACGTCGGACATGGTGTGCTCGACGGCCGGGTTGACGATCTCGGTGAGCGGCTTCGGGTACACGCCGAGGCCGATGAGCAGCGCGATCAGCGGCGCCACCACCAGCACCTCGCGCACCCGCAGGTCGGGCAGCTTGGCGACCTTCTCGGTGACCGGCCCCGTCATCGTCCGCTGGTACAGCACGAGGACGTAGATCGCCGCCAGCACTATCCCGACGGTGGCGATGATGCCGATCACCGGGTAACGGCTGAACGTGCCCACCAGCACCAGGAACTCGCTCACGAACGGCGCGAGCCCCGGCAGCGACAGCGTGGCCAGCCCGCCGACCAGGAACGTGCCGGCCAGCACCGGCGCCACCTTCTGCACGCCGCCGTAGTCGGCGATGAGCCGCGAGCCGCGCCGGGAGATGAGGAACCCGGCCACCAGCATCAGCAGCGCGGTGGAGATGCCGTGGTTGACCATGTACAGCGTCGCCCCGGAGTGGCCCTGGCTGGTCATCGCGAAGATGCCCAGGATGATGAAGCCGAAGTGGGAGATCGAGGCGTACGCGATCAGCCGCTTGATGTCCCGCTGCCCGATCGCGAGCAGCGCGCCGTACAGGATGCTCACCAGCGCGAGCACCAGCACCAGCGGCGTCGCCCAGTCGCTGGCCTCGGGGAAGAGCCCGAGGCAGAAGCGGAGCATCGCGAACGTGCCGACCTTGTCGACCACCGCGGTGATGAGCACGGCGACCGGCGGGGTGGACTCGCCCATGGCGTTGGGCAGCCAGGTGTGCAGCGGCCACAGCGGCGCCTTGACGGCGAAGGCGAAGAAGAAGCCGAGGAAGAGCAGCCGCTCGGTGTTCGTCGACAGCTCCAGCTCGCCGTTGCCGCGCGCCTGCAGGATCTCCTGCAGCGAGAACGTGCCCGCGCCCAGCTGGTCGCTGGTGGCGGCGTACAGGCCGATGACCGCGGCCAGCATGATGAGGCCGCCGGCCAGGTTGTAGAGCAGGAACTTCACGGCCGCGTACGAGCGCTGCCGCGCCGCCTCCTCTTCGCCGTGCTCGTGGGCCTTGTCGCCGAAGCCTCCGATGAGGAAGTACATCGGGATGAGCATGGCTTCGAAGAAGATGTAGAAGAGGAAGACGTCCGTGGCCAGGAAGCTTATGATCACCATCGCTTCGACGGCCAGGATCAGCGCGAAGAAGCCCTGGGTGGGGCGCCAGCGCGACTGCGTACTCGCGGCGGAGCCGCCGGCGGGGTCCGCGTCGCGCCAGCCCGCGAGGATGACGAACGGGACCAGCAGCGCCGTCAGCGCCACCAGCACGACGGCGATGCCGTCGACCCCCAGTTCGTATCTCACCCCGAAGTCGGCGATCCACGCCCGCGACTCGGTGAGCTGGAAGCGGTCGCCGTCCGGATCGAACCGGACCGCGATCACCGCGGCCAGGACGAACGTCGCCAGCGACACCCCCAGCGCCAGCCACTTGGCAAGCTCGCGCCGGGCCGCGGGGACCGCGGCGGTGGCGATCGCGCCCACGGCCGGGACCGCCGCGGTGAGCGTCAGCAGCGGGAACGTAGAAGAAGCAGCATCAGCCATGGATAATCAGACCGCCCTCATCAGCAGGGTGGCGGCGATGAGCACCACCGCGCCGCCGAACATCGAGACCGCGTAACTGCGGGCGTAGCCGTTCTGGATCCGGCGCATCCGCCCGGAGAGCCCGCCGAACGCCGCCGCGGTTCCGTTGACGATGCCGTCGACCAGCTTGTGGTCCAGGTAGACCAGGCCGCGGGTCAGGTACTCGCCGGGCTTGACCAGGGCCACGTGGTTGAAGTCGTCCTGCAGCAGGTCGCGCCGGGCGGCCCGGGTGAGCAGGGAGCCGCGCGGGGCGGCGGCCGGCACCGGGCGGCGGCCGTACTGCAGCCAGGCCGCCGCGACGCCGAGCACCATGCAGGTGACGGTGGCGCCGGTGACCATCGCGACGCTCAGGCCCTCCGGCAGGTGGCCGTGCTCGAAGCCGGTGACGGGCTCCAGCCAGTGCACGAACCGCTCGCCGACGTCGAAGAACGCGCCCGCGCCGACCGAGCCGACGGCCAGCAGGATCATCGGGATCGTCATCGACCTCGGCGACTCGTGCGGGTGCGGCATCTCGCCGTTCGCGTCCGGCTCCCAGCGCTTCTCACCGAAGAACGTCATGAGCATCACGCGCGTCATGTAGTACGCGGTGATCGCCGCGCCCAGCAGCGCCGCGCCGCCCAGGATCCAGCCCTGCGTACCGCCCTTGGCGAACGCGGCCTCGATGATGGCGTCCTTGGAGAAGAAGCCGGACAGGCCCGGGAAGCCGATGATCGCCAGATAGCCGAGGCCGAACGTGACGAACGTGACCGGCATGTACTTCCGCAGGCCGCCGTACTTGCGCATGTCGACCTCGTCGTTCATGCCGTGCATCACGGAGCCCGCGCCGAGGAACAGCCCGGCCTTGAAGAAGCCGTGCGTCACCAGGTGCATGATCGCGAAGGCGTAGCCGATCGGGCCGAGCCCGGCGGCCAGGACCATGTAGCCGATCTGCGACATCGTCGAGCCGGCCAGCGCCTTCTTGATGTCGTCCTTCGCGCAACCGACGATCGCACCGAAGAGCAGCGTGACCGCGCCGACGATGGTGACGACCAGCTGTGCGTCCGGCGCCGCCTCGAAGATCGCGCCGGAGCGGACGATCAGGTAGACGCCGGCGGTGACCATCGTGGCGGCGTGGATCAGCGCGGAGACCGGCGTCGGGCCCTCCATCGCGTCGCCGAGCCAGGACTGCAGCGGCACCTGCGCCGACTTGCCGCACGCGGCCAGCAGCAGCATCAGCCCGATCGCCGTCAGCTTGCCCTCGCTCGTCTCGCCGACCGAGTTCATGACCGGCTCGAAGGCGAAGGTGCCGAACGTGACGAACATCAGCATGATCGCGATGGACAGGCCGACGTCGCCGACGCGGTTGACGATGAACGCCTTCTTCGCCGCCGTCGCCGCGCTGGGCTTGTGCTGCCAGAAGCCGATCAGCAGGTACGAGGCGAGGCCGACGCCCTCCCAGCCGACGTACAGCAGCAGGAAGTTGTCCGCGAGGACCAGCAGCAGCATCGCCGCGAGGAAGAGGTTCAGATAGCCGAAGAAGCGGCGGCGGCGCTCGTCGTGCTCCATGTAGCCCACGGAGTACAGGTGGATGAGCGAGCCGACGCCGGTGATCAGCAGGACGAACGTCATCGACAGCTGGTCGAGCTGGAACGCCGCGTCCGCCTGGAAACCCTCGACCGGAATCCAGGTGAAGAGGTGGCTGTGCAGCGCCCGCTCCTCGCCCTCCCTGCCGAGCATGTCGGCGAAGAGGACCAGGCCGAGGACGAAGGACGTGAAGGCGAGCACCGTGCCGAGCCAGTGCCCGGTACGGTCGATCTGTGGGATCCTGCCGCCGCAGAGCAGCACCGCCGCGCCGAGCAGCGGCGCAGCGACGAGCAATCCGATGAGTGACTCCACTGGTGCGTCCCCTTACAGCTTCATCAGAGCGGCGTCGTCGACCGAGGCCGAGTGGCGGGAGCGGTACACCGACACGATGATCGCCAGCCCGACCACGACCTCCGCGGCGGCGACGACCATGGTGAAGAACGCGACGATCTGGCCGTCGAGGTTCCCGTGCATCCGGGAGAACGTGACCAGCGCCAGGTTGCCGGCGTTCAGCATCAGCTCGACGCACATGAACACCACGATGGCGTTCCGCCTGATGACCACCCCGGCCGCGCCGATGGTGAACAGCAGCGCGGAGAGATACAGGTAGTTGACCGGGTTCACGGCATCACCTTGTTCGCTTCTCCGCCCGCGCGGCGAACGTCACGACACGCTGTCGGGTGCGGCTGGGCAGCCGCGCGTGCGTCGCTCACTGTCCCTCTCCCTCTCCGGCCGTTCCGGTTCCGGCCGTTCCGGCGTTCGTGCTGACGGCGTCGTTCCCGTCGTCGTCGGCGGGGGTGTCCGGCTCCAGGGCCTTGCCCTGGTAGTCGGCGGTGCGCTGCTCTATCGCCGCGAGATCCGCCAGCGCCTGCGCGGAGACGTCCCGGATCTGGCCGCGGTCGCGCAGCGTGCGGTTGACGGTCAGCTCGGCCGGCGTGCCGTCGGGCAGCAGGCCGGGGATGTCCACCGCGTTGTGGCGGGCGTAGACGCCGGGCGCGGGCATCGGCGGCACCTGGACGCCGTCGCGCACGCGCTGCGCGGCCCGCTCGCGCTGGGTCGGGGTGCGCTCGGTCTTCTCGCGGTGGGTGAGGACCATGCCCGCCACCGCGGCGGTGATCAGCAGCGCGCCGGTCAGCTCGAAGGCGAAGACGTAGTCGCGGAAGATCAGGGCCGCCAGGCCGTGCACGTTGCCGCCGGAGTTGGCGTCCTCAAGGCCGTCGAAGGTGCTCAGGCTCGCGTTGCCGATGCCGGCCATCAGCAGCACGCCGAAGCCGATGCCGCAGAGCACCGCCAGCACGCGCTGGCCCTTGATGGTCTCCTTCAGCGAGTCGGCGGCGCTGATGCCGACGAGCATCAGGACGAAGAGGAACAGCATCATGACCGCGCCGGTGTAGACGACGATCTGCACGACGCCGAGGAAGTACGCGCCGTTGGCGAGGTAGAAGACCGCCAGGATCACCATCGTCCCGGCGAGGCAGAGCGCCGAGTGCACCGACTTCCTCATCAGCACGGTGCCGAGCGCACCGGCGACGGCGAAGACGGCCAGCACCCAGAACTGGGTCGCCTCCCCCGTGGAGGTGGTGTAGCCGGCCTGGGCGAGGGCGTTCATGCCTGGACTCCTTCGGAAGTCTCCGGCGCCGACGCCGACTCGCCCTTGCTGACGGCGACCTGGCGCTCCGTACCCGGGGCGGCTTCGGTGACGAGTCCGCTGTAGTAGTCCTTCTCCGTCATCCCCGGGTAGATGGCGTGCGGCGAGTCGACCATGCCCTCCGTCAGCCCGGCGAGCAGCTCGTCCTTGGTGTAGATGAGCGACTCGCGGCTGCGGTCGGCCAGCTCGTACTCGTTGGTCATGGTCAGCGCCCGCGTGGGGCACGCCTCGACGCACAGCCCGCACAGGATGCAGCGCAGGTAGTTGATCTGGTAGACGCTGCCGTAGCGCTCGCCCGGCGAGTAGCGCTCCTCGTCGGTGTTGTCCGCGCCCTCGACGTAGATCGCGTCCGCCGGGCAGGCCCACGCGCACAGCTCGCAGCCGATGCACTTCTCCAGCCCGTCGGGGTGCCGGTTGAGCTGGTGGCGGCCGTGGAAGCGGGGCGCGGTGGGCTTCTTGTACTCGGGGTACTGCTCGGTCAGCCGCTTCTTGAACATGGCCTTGAAGGTCACGCCGAAACCGGCCAGCGGGTTGACGAACCCCTGCTTGTCCTTCTTCTCCTCAGCCATTGTCGGCCTCCTCAGTGTCGCCTCCGGGACCGGTCGTGCCCACCAGCTCGCGCTCGCGGCGCGCGGGACGGCGGGGCACGGGCGGGAGGGTCTGACCGGGCAGCGGCGGCACGGGGTAGCCGCCCTCCGTCGGGTCGAACTCCGGCTTGGGCCGGGCCGCCTCGCGGGCCGCCTCCTCCTTCTCCTTGCGGTCGCGGAAGATGTCCACGACGAAGGACATCACCAGGATCACCAGCAGCCCGCCGGCGATGTAGAGCACGATCTCGGTGAAGTCCACGTCCTCGTTGCGCAGCGCCCGCACGGTGGCGACCAGCATCAGCCAGACCATCGAGACCGGGATGAGGACCTTCCAGCCCAGCTTCATGAACTGGTCGTAGCGCACCCGTGGGAGCGTGCCGCGCAGCCACACGAAGACGAACAGGCAGACGACGACCTTGCCGGTGAACCAGAGCATCGGCCACCAGCCGGTGTTCGCCCCCTCCCACACGGTGCTGAGCGGCGCGGGCGCGCGCCAGCCGCCGAGGAAGAGCGTGACGGCCACCGCGGACAGCGTCACCATGTGCACGTACTCGGAGAGCATGAACATCGCGAACTTGATCGACGAGTACTCGGTGGAGTACCCGGCGACCAGGTCGCCTTCGGACTCCGGCATGTCGAAGGGCAGCCGGTGCGCCTCGCCGACCATCGCGACGAGGTAGACGAGGAACGACACCGGCAGCAGGATCGCGAACCAGCGGTCCTCCTGCGCCGCGACGATCTCCGAGGTCGACAGCGACCCGGAGTAGAGGAACACGGCCGCGAACGACAGGCCCATCGCGACCTCGTACGAGATCACCTGGGCGGTCGCGCGGACGCCGCCGAGCAGCGGGTACGTCGAGTTGGACGCCCAGCCGGCGAGGACGTTGCCGTACGCGGCGACGGAGGCGGCGGCCAGCACGTACAGCATCGCGACCGGCAGGTCGGTCAGCTGCAGCGCGGTGCGCTCGCCGAAGATCGACACCTGGTTGTCGGCCGGCCCGAAGGGGATGACCGCGATGGCCATGAAGGCGGGGACGACGGCGAGGATCGGCGCCAGGATGTAGACCGCCTTGTCGGCGCCCTTGACGATGAGGTCCTCTTTGAGCATCAGCTTCACGCCGTCGGCGAGCGACTGCAGCAGGCCCCAGGGGCCGTGCCGGTTCGGGCCGATGCGCAGCTGCATCCAGCCGAGGACCTTGCGCTCGAAGACGATCGAGATGAGGACCGTCAGCATCAGGAACGCGAAGCAGAAGACCGCCTTGAGCAGGATCAGCCACCAGGGGTCGCCCCCGAAGAAGCTGAGGTCCTCCGCGGCGAGGACGCTCGCGCTGTGCGCGGCGGGTGCGCTTGCGATCACCGTCGTGCCTCCGTCGTGTACGCGGCCACGCGGGCCGCCGGACCGCAGCAGGCCGGCGCGGCAGCGCCGGGCGCGCCGGGCGCGGCGCCGCGCCGCGCCGACTGCGCCGGGCGGGCCCCTGCTCGACTCCGCATCGAAGTCACGCTTCGACCTCCTTGGATACGGCGGAAACCTGGACCAGGTCGCCGGGGTTGGCGCCCGTCGCCGCCGTGACGCCCGGGGCCGTCGACTGCAGCGGCAGCCAGACGACCTGGTCGGGCAGCTCCGCGGTGACCCGCAGCGGGAGCGTCACCGTGCCGGCGGGCCCGGTGACCGCCAGCGGCTCGCCGTCGGCGACGCCGGTGGCCGCCGCGGTGGCGGGCGAGAGCCGGGCGGCGGCCTCGTGGCGGGTGTCGGCCAGGGCGTCGTCGCCCTCCTGCAGCCGGCCCTCGTCGAGCAGCAGCCGGTGGCCCGCCGTCACCGCCTCGCCGTCGCCGGGCCGCGGCAGCGGCGCGGCGCGGTCGTCCGGCGGCGCCGGGCGGGGGCCGGACGTGCGGATGCCGAGGCGGTCCAGCTCGGCCCGTACGGTACGGGCGTCGGGCAGGCCCAGGTGGACGTCGAGGGCGTCGGCGAGCATGTGCAGCACCCGCTGGTCGGCGGGGGCGAGCCGACGGGTCATCTGGTCCGGCTTCAGCGCCGCCTCGAACGGCCGGGCGCGGCCCTCCCAGTTGAGGTACGTGCCCTGCTTCTCGGCGGCGGCGGCCACCGGGAAGACCACGTCGGACCGCTCGGTGACCTCGCTGGGCCGCTGCTCCAGGCTGACCACGAACTCCGCCCGGTCCAGCGCCTCGCGGGCCTTCTCCGGATCCGGCAGGTCGGTCAGCTCGACGCCGCCGACCAGCAGCGCGCCGAGGTCCCCGGCGACCGCGGCGTCGAGGATCTCGCCGGTGTCGCGGCCGGCCCTGTGCGGCAGTTCGGCCAGGCCCCACGCGGCGGCGGTCTCGCGACGCGCCTCGGCGTCGGTCGCGGAGCGGCCGCCGGGCAGCATCCCGGGCAGCGCGCCGGCCTCGACCGCGCCGCGCTCGCCGGCGCGGCGCGGGATCCACGCCAGGGTGGCGCCGGTGGCCTCCGCGGTGCGTACCACCGCGGACAGCGCGCCGCGCACGCCCGCCAGCCGCTCGCCGGCGAGGATCACCGCGCCCGGCCGGCGCAGCGCGTCGGACGCGGCCTTGCCGTCGTCGCCGAGTCCTGCGCCGGAGCCGAGGGCGTCCAGCCAGCTCGGCTCGGTGCCGGGGGCTGCGGGCAGCAGCGTGCCGCCGGCCTTCGTGAGGCCGCGGGTGGCGAAGGGGGCGATCGCGTAGACCTGGAGGCCCTTCTTCCGCCACGCCTTGCGCAGCCGGAGGAAGACGCCGGGCGCCTCCTCCTCGGCCTCCAGACCGGCGAGCAGCACCGCGGGCGCCTTCTCCAGCGCGCCGTAGGTGACGCCGAGCCCGCGGCCCGCGACCTGCGCGGCCAGGAACTCGGTCTCCTCGGTGCTGTGCACCCGGGCGCGGAAGTCGATGTCGTTGGTGTCGAGCGCGGCCCGGGCGAACTTGGCGTACGCGTAGGAGTCCTCCAGCGTCAGCCGCCCGCCGGTGAGTACCCCTGCCCGGCCGCGGGCCGCCGCCAGCCCGGCGGCCGCGGCGCGCAGCGCCTCGGGCCAGCTCGCCGGCTGCAGCTCACCGTCCTCGTCGCGGACCAGCGGGT
Organism: Streptomyces synnematoformans; assembly: GCF_039531005.1. Taxonomy (NCBI): domain Bacteria; kingdom Bacillati; phylum Actinomycetota; class Actinomycetes; order Kitasatosporales; family Streptomycetaceae; genus Streptomyces; species Streptomyces synnematoformans. The sequence goes on along the minus strand of NZ_BAAAPF010000033.1, from coordinate 18,545 downwards.
GGGTCAGCCGGTCGGGCAGCTGGGCGTAGCGGAAGCCGAAGCGGCCCTTGTCGCACAGCCACTCCTCGTTGACCTCCGGGTCGTTTCCGGCGAGCCGGCGCATGACCTTGCCGCGGCGGTGGTCGGTGCGGGTGGCGCAGCCGCCGGCGCAGTGCTCGCAGACCGACGGCGAGGACACCAGGTCGAAGGGGCGCGAGCGGAAGCGGTACATCTTCGAGGTGAGCGCGCCGACCGGGCAGATCTGGATGGTGTTCCCGGAGAAGTACGACTCGAAGGGCACGCCCTCGCCGGTGCCGACCTGCTGCAGCGCGCCGCGCTCCAGCAGCTCGATCATCGGGTCGCCCGCGATCTGGTCGGAGAACCGGGTGCAGCGCGCGCACAGCACGCAGCGCTCGCGGTCGAGCAGCACCTGCGCCGAGATCGGCACGGGCTTCTCGAAGGTGCGCTTCTGGCCCTCGAAGCGGCTCTCGGCCTGCCCGGCGGACATCGCCTGGTTCTGCAGCGGGCACTCGCCGCCCTTGTCGCAGACCGGGCAGTCCAGCGGGTGGTTGATGAGCAGCAGCTCCATCACGCCGCGCTGCGACTTCTCGGCGACGTCGGAGGTCAGCTGGGTCTTGACGACCATCCCGTCGGTGCAGGTGATGGTGCAGGACGCCGACGGCTTGCGCTGGCCCTCGATCTCGACGATGCACTGCCGGCAGGCGCCGACGGGGTCGAGCAGCGGGTGGTCGCAGAACCGCGGGACCTCGATGCCGAGCTGCTCGGCGGCGCGGATGACCAGGGTGCCCTTGGGCACGCTGACCTCGACGCCGTCGATGGTCAGCGTGACCAGGTTCTCCGGGGCCTGCTCCGGGGCCTTCTCCGGCTCCGTGACGGTCACGCGGTCACCTCCCGGTGGGTCGTGGAGCCGGGGGTGTCGGCCCAGGCGGTGGACTTGACAGGGTCGAAGGGGCAGCCGCCGCCGGTGACGTGCTGCTCGTACTCCTCGCGGAAGTACTTCAGCGAGGAGAAGATCGGCGCGGCGGCGCCGTCGCCCAGGGCGCAGAACGACTTGCCGTTGATGTTGTCGGCGATGTCGTCGAGCTTGTCGAGGTCGGCCAGCGCGCCCTTGCCGGCCTCGATGTCGCGGAGCAGCTGGACGAGCCAGTACGTGCCCTCGCGGCAGGGCGTGCACTTGCCGCAGGACTCGTGCTCGTAGAACTCGGTCCAGCGGGTGACGGCCCGCACCACGCAGGTCGTCTCGTCGAAGCACTGCAGCGCCTTGGTGCCGAGCATGGAGCCGGCGCCGCCGACGCCCTCGTAGTCGAGGGGGACGTCGAGGTGCTCCTCGGTGAGCATCGGGGTGGAGGAGCCGCCGGGGGTCCAGAACTTCAGCCGGTGGCCGGGGCGCATGCCGCCGCCCATGTCGAGCAGCTGGCGCAGCGTGATGCCGAGCGGCGCCTCGTACTGGCCGGGGCGGGCGACGTGGCCGGAGAGCGAGTACAGCGTGAAGCCCGGGGACTTCTCGCTGCCCATGGTCCGGAACCACTCCTTGCCCCTGTTCATGATCGCGGGAACCGAGGCGATGGACTCGACGTTGTTCACCACGGTGGGGCAGGCGTAGAGGCCCTCGACGGCGGGGAAGGGGGGACGCAGCCGGGGCTGGCCGCGGCGGCCCTCCAGCGAGTCGAGGAGCGCGGTCTCCTCGCCGCAGATGTACGCGCCGGCGCCGGCGTGCACCGTGACGTCCAGGTTGAGCCCGGAGCCGAGGATGTCCTCGCCGAGGAAGCCGGCGGCGTACGCCTCGCGCACCGCCTCGTGCAGCCTGCGCAGCACCGGCACGGTCTCGCCGCGCAGGTAGATGAACGCGTGGTTCGACCGGAACGCGTGGCAGGCGATGACGATGCCCTCGATGAGGGAGTGCGGGTTGGCGAAGAGCAGCGGGATGTCCTTGCAGGTGCCCGGCTCCGACTCGTCGGCGTTGACGACGAGGTAGTGCGGCTTGCCGTCGCCCTGCGGGATGAACTGCCACTTCATGCCGGTGGGGAAGCCGGCGCCGCCGCGGCCGCGCAGGCCGGCGTCCTTGACGTAGGCGATGACGTCGTCGGGCGGCATCGCGAGCGCCTTGCGCAGGCCCTCGTAGCCCTCGTGGTGCCGGTACGTCTCCAGCGTCCAGGACTCGGAGTGGTCCCAGAAGGCGGAGAGCACCGGGGTCAGCAGCTTCTCCGGCGTGTCGACGGTCATCACGCCCCCTCCTCCTCGGTGGGCTCCTCCGCGGACGCGGTGGACGGGTGCGCCGGGTCGGAGGCGGACGTCTCCTGCGGCGCGTCGTGCGAGCTGGGGTGGCCGGCCGGCGGCTGGTCGGCCAGCGCGTCCGGCGGCGGGTTCTCCGGGTGCGGCTCGGCGCGCCGGGTGGCCGCGCGCCCGGCGGGCTCCTCGCCCCTGGCCAGGCGCAGCCCGACGAGCGAGGCGGGGCCGGCGCCGCCGGACTCGGCGACCGCGCCGGGGCGCTCGTCGGGGAAGCCGGCCAGGATGCGGGCGGTCTCCTTGAACGTGCAGAGCTTCGCGCCGCGGGTGGGGTGCACCTCGTGGCCGGCGCGCAGGTCGTCGACGAGCCGGCGGGCGGACTCGGGCGTCTGGTTGTCGAAGAACTCCCAGTTGACCATCACCACGGGCGCGTAGTCGCAGGCGGCGTTGCACTCGATGTGCTCCAGGGTGACCTTGCCGTCCTCGGTGGTCTCCTGGTTGCCGACGCCCAGGTGCTCCTTCAGGTCGTCGAAGATGGCGTCGCCGCCCATGACCGCGCAGAGCGTGTTGGTGCAGACCCCGACCTGGTAGTCGCCGGAGGGCTTGCGCCGGTACATGGTGTAGAAGGTGGCGACCGCGGTCACCTCGGCGGCGGTCAGGTCCAGCATCTCGGCGCAGAACTGCATGCCGGTGCGGGTGACGTGCCCCTCCTCCGACTGCACCAGGTGCAGCATCGGCAGCAGCGCGGAACGGCTGCCGGGGTAGCGGGCGATGATCTCCCGGGCGTCCGCGGCCAGCCGCTCGCGCACGTCGGCCGGGTAGTCGGGGGCGGGCAGCCGGGGCATGCCCAGCTGGACGGCGTCCGCCCCCGCGTCACGTTCTGCTGTCGTCATCGGTCGACGCCTCCCAGCACGGGGTCGATGGATGCGATCGCCACGATCACGTCGGCCACCTGGCCGCCCTCGGTCATGGCCGCGATGGCCTGCAGGTTGACGAACGACGGCTCGCGGAAGTGCACCCGGAACGGGCGGGTGCCGCCGTCGCTGACGGCGTGCACGCCGAGTTCGCCCTTGGGGGACTCCAGTGCCACGTACGCCTGTCCGGGCGGCACCCGGAAGCCCTCGGTGACCAGCTTGAAGTGGTGGATCAGGGCCTCCATCGAGGTGCCCATGATGTTCTTGATGTGGTCCAGCGAGTTGCCCAGGCCGTCGGGGCCCAGCGCGAGCTGCGCGGGCCAGGCGATCTTCTTGTCGGCGACCATCACCGGGCCGGGCTCCAGCCGGTCCACGCACTGCTCGACGATGTGCAGCGACTGGCGCATCTCCTCCAGCCGGATGAGGAACCGGCCGTAGGCGTCGGCGGTGTCCGCGGTGGGGACCTCGAAGTCGTACGTCTCGTAGCCGCAGTACGGGTCCGTCTTGCGCAGGTCGTGCGGCAGCCCGGTGGCGCGCAGGATCGGGCCGGTGGCGCCGAGCGACATGCAGCCGGCCAGGTCCAGGTACGCGGTGTCCTGCAGGCGGGCCTTGAACACCGGGTTGTTGGTGGCCAGCTTGTCGTACTCCGGGAGGTTCTTGCGGAGCGTCCTGACGGTCTCGCGGATGGCGTCGACCGCGCCCGGGGGCAGGTCCTGGGCGAGGCCGCCGGGGCGGATGAACGCGTGGTTCATGCGCAGGCCGGTGATCAGCTCGAAGAGGTCGAGGACCATCTCGCGGTCGCGGAAGCCGTAGACCATGACCGTGGTGGCGCCCAGCTCCATGCCGCCGGTGGCGATGGCCACCAGGTGGGAGGCGATCCGGTTCAGCTCCATCAGCAGCACCCGGATGACGGTGGCCCGGTCGGGCACCTCGTCGGTGATGCCGAGCAGCCTCTCCACCGCCATGGAGTACCCGGCCTCGTTGAAGAACGAGGTCAGGTAGTCCATGCGGGTCACGAAGGTGGAGCCCTGGGTCCAGGTCCGGTATTCGAGGTTCTTCTCGATGCCGGTGTGCAGGTAGCCGATGCCGCAGCGGCACTCGGTCACGGTCTCGCCGTCGATCTCCAGGATGAGCCGCAGCACGCCGTGGGTGGAGGGGTGCTGCGGGCCCATGTTGACGACGATCCGCTCGTCGTCGGCCCGGTGCACCGACTGGGCCAGTTCGTCCCAGTCGCCGCCGGTGACGGTGTAGACCGTGCCCTCGGTGGTCTCCCGGGCCGAGGCCCCCGGTGTCGTTCCGGTCGCGTGGGTGGTGCTCATCAGCTGTACGACCTCCGCTGGTCGGGAGCCGGGATCTGGGCGCCCTTGTACTCGACGGGGATGCCGCCGAGGGGGTAGTCCTTGCGCTGCGGGAAGCCCTGCCAGTCGTCGGGCATGAAGATCCGGGTCAGCGCGGGGTGGCCGTCGAAGATGATGCCGAAGAAGTCGTAGACCTCGCGCTCGTGCCAGTCGTTCGTCGGGTAGACGTCCACGACGGACGGGATGTGCGGATCGTCGTCGGGCGCGCTGACCTCGACCCGGATCAGCCTGGTGTGGGTGAGGGAGCGCAGGTGGTAGACGGCGTGCAGCTCGCGGCCCTCGTCGCCGGGGTAGTGCACGCCGGAGACGCCGGTGCACAGCTCGAAGCGGAGCGCCGGGTCGTCGCGCAGGGTGCGCATCACGCGCGGCAGGTGCGCGCGGTCGATGTGGAAGGTCAGCTCGTCGCGGTCGACAACGGTCTTCTCGATGGCGCTCTCGGGGGCGACCCCCTGCTCGTCGAGGGCGCCCTCCAGCTCGTCGGCGACCTCGTCGAACCAGCCGCCGTACGGGCGTACGGAGCCGCCGGGCAGCCGGACGCTGCGCACGAGGCCGCCGTACCCGGAGGTGTCGCCGCCGTTGTCGGCGCCGAACATGCCGCGCTGGACGCGGATGGTCTCGCCGTGGTCGCCGCGCCGGCCCGGCAGGTTCTCGGCGTTCAGGTCCTGGTCGGGGTTCACCCCGTCCGCGTTCGCCTCGGTCACCGGAGAAGACCCTTCATCTCGATCGTCGGCAGCGCCTTCATCGCGGCCTCCTCGGCCTCCCGGGCGGCCTCCTCGCGGTTCACGCCGAGCTTCTCCTCGCGGATCTTCTCGTGCAGCTTGAGGATCGAGTCCAGGAGCATCTCGGGGCGCGGCGGGCAGCCGGGCAGGTAGATGTCGACCGGCACGACGTGGTCGACGCCCTGCACGATCGCGTAGTTGTTGAACATGCCGCCGGAGGATGCGCAGACGCCCATGGAGATGACCCACTTGGGGTTCGGCATCTGGTCGTAGACCTGGCGCAGCACCGGCGCCATCTTCTGGCTCACCCGGCCGGCGACGATCATCAGGTCGGCCTGGCGGGGTGAGCCGCGGAAGACCTCCATGCCGAAGCGCGCCAGGTCGTAGCGGCCGGCGCCGGCGGTCATCATCTCGAACGCGCAGCAGGCCAGGCCGAACGTCGCCGGGAAGACGGACGACTTGCGTGCCAGCCCGGCGGCCTGCTCGACCGTGCTCAGGATGAACCCGCTCGGGAGCTTTTCCTCAAGTCCCATTGGTGGTGCCCCCTAGTCCCATTCCAGTCCGCCGCGCCGCCACACGTAGGCGTACGCGACGAAGACGGTGAGCACGAAGAGCAGCATCTCCACGAGCCCGAAGATCCCCAGGGCGTCGAAGGAGACGGCCCAGGGGTAGAGGAAGACGATCTCGATGTCGAAGATGATGAACAACATCGCCGTCAGGTAGTACTTGACCGGGAAGCGGCCGCCGCCGGGCGGCACCGGCGTCGGTTCGATGCCGCACTCGTAGGCTTCGAGCTTGGCCCGGTTGTAGCGCTTCGGACCCACGAGCGCCGCCGCGACCACGGAGAACACCGCGAAGGCTGCCGCAATGGCGCCGAGCACGAGGATCGGCGTGTATACGTTCACCGCTGCCCCGCTCCTCTCAGTCGACGATGACTGCCTGCCAGTCCACACCGGACTCGTGTACCCGCCCCACCAAGATCGTGCTCATGTGAGGCAGTTCACAAGCCCTACTGATGGGCATCTTATGCCCCCCGCTCTGTGATCTGCGACACGGGGGTCCCCTACAGCTTTGTGATCTTAACCACCCGGCGATCGATCGGGCGAACGAATGATCGCCCGACTCTTCACACGGTGCGAAGGAACGATCACCGGATGTCCGTTACGGCCGGGACGTCGCAGGTCAGCGGGGTGTGTCCGGCGGGGCGCGGTGCGCGGGCGATTTCGGCGCGAGGTCGCCGGAAGCGAATTCGAGCGCCCGCGCGCTCAATTGGCATTCCGCCCTTCCGGCGCTTGCGCACACCCTCTCAAGCGACCCGGGAGGGTCGCGGGGCACGGAAACGGGCCGGAGTGATGTGGGCCACAGACCGCGATCCGGAGCAGCGACCCTTGCTTGGTTTGCGGCGGCAGAAGTGATAACCGTCCGGCAACGTTCGGCGCGTCGCCCAAATGCCGTGCGTATCGCGTAGGTAACGGCGCCGGCGGGGCGCGGTGGCGGAAACGGTCCGCGGAACAGACGGCCCAAATGCCGCATTTCACCGGCCGGGCCGCCAAGTGTGGCGCATCCCACGAGTGTTGAATCCCGGACCTTCCCCCTGATAGCGCTGGTCCTCATGTCCCGTAAACCGCACATACCCAGCCACCGGAAACCCCGGCGCCGGCAGGCCCCCGCGTGGGTCGTCCGCACCGGAGTCGCCGGTGGCGCCCTCGGCACCATGGTCGCGACGGCGGCGTCCGCTCCCGCCCTCGCAGACAGCAGCAGGACGGCGGGGGCGACGGCCCCGGAGTCGACGGCCGAACTCCCCGCCGTGGACGTCGACGCCCCCGTCGGCGTCGACGTGAGCACGGCGCTCACCGCCGGCGTCGAACAGAGCGCCGACGCCACCCAGACCGCGGCACTGCGCCTCGAACTCGTCAAGGACGCGCAGGAGGCCGCCGAGAAGGCCCGCAAGGAGGCCGCGGAGGCCAAGAAGGAGGCGGACGCCCGCGCCGCCGCCGAGAGGCGCGCCCAGGAGCGCGCGGCGGCCCGCGCGGCGGAGCGCGCGGAGCTGACCACCACCAGCGCCGCCACGCCGTCGGCTGAGTCCGCCCCGGCCGCCGAGACCCCGGCGGCCGCCCCGGCCGCGTCGGGCAGCGTCGGCACGGTGCTGGACTTCCTCAACGCCCAGGTCGGCAAGGCCTACGTGCTGGGCGCCAGCGGCCCGTCGGCGTACGACTGCTCGGGCCTGACCCAGGCGGCGTTCCGCACGGTGGGCGTGGAGCTGCCGCGCACGGCCGCGGAGCAGTCCACGGCCGGCACCCCGGTGGCGGTCTCCGACGTCCAGCCCGGCGACCTGGTCTTCTGGGGCGGCGTCGGCTCGGCGTACCACGTGGCCGTCTACGTCGGCGACGGCAAGTACCTGGACGCGGCGAACCCGTCGAAGGGCGTGGTGGTCCAGGAGATGTCGTACTACATGCCCACCTCGGCCGTCCGGGTCCTCTGACCCGTATCCGCACAGCACGAGGGCCCCGGCCGGACGTCCGGCCGGGGCCCTGGCATACGTTTTCAGGCGTATTGTGCGCGAGTTCTCAAGCCCGGCCTCACGAGCTGCGGCCGACATGCTCGATGTGGATGCTCCGCGGCGCTCACCCGAACGCCTCAGCCGGGGGCGCCCAGTCCGGCCCGTTGCCGTCGTCTGACCGGCCGTCGTCGTCCGGATCGGCTACCCGCTCCCCGCGGCACTCGGCGACCCTCAGCGCGTCGCGCAGTGCCTCACTCAGCCGCTCCACCAGGAACCGCAACTCGGCCTCCGACGCTCCACTGTTGACGATCTCTGCGGCCCGGTCCAACAGGCCGTAGCCCATGGCGAGCTGATCACCTTCGAGCACATCCGCGTACAGCGCCAGCCAACCGCCGTCCTGGGCGTAGCAGCGCCGTCCGTCATCGGTCAGCCACGGCAACAAGCGCGCCCCCGCCAGGTGGCCGCTCACGTCTCCGCCCCCCGCGCGATGAGGTGCGCAAGCCACTTCGCCACCGGCGGCGACACCGTGCCCAACTCGACCATGCCGTAAGATGGCTTGCCATCCTTCACCCCTTGCGGCTTCACGTCCATAGCGGGGAAGCTGACCCCCGCCTTCCGCAACGCTGCCGACAACTCCGCATGCGCCGCTGTCGCCTCCCGGATCTTGCCATCGGCCGTCGTCACGACACATCACCTCCCGCCGCGCCCACGGTCACGGCATGGAATGCTTCGGCCAACCGTCGGGCCGACCCCACCGGGCCGGAATTCGCCTTCACCACCATGCCCACCATGGTTGTGCGCACGGGACGACAGGGCGAGGAGTATCCGCGTTGTTGGGTAAAGATCATGAACGGAATGCGTGAGCCCAAGTTGCGAGGAATTCCCTCGCGTCGTTCTCGAAGAGCGCCACTCTCTCGTATCCTTCAAACTGGTCCAGGTAGCTTTGCACATCGCGAGGATCACGAAACACTACTGACCCCGTGGATAGTTCGACCGTCGCCATGTGATTGTCGTAGATAGTAAAGGTGTTCAGCGGAAGTGACGGGAGCGCCGTCCCCGTGGCAATGACGCCAATGTGAACGTTCGGCAGATACGTCAATGAGGCCAGGCGGTCGAGTTGCACTGCCATGGCAGGCGGAGGGGTGAGCGGGAAACGAATAGCCTGTTCCGTTAGGATGAACGTAAATTGCTTTCCTGTGTCGTACAGGATTTGTTGGCGTTCGAGTTTCCCCGCGACGGCCTTACTGGTATCGGCTGGCGAGTGAGCGAGACTCGCCCTCACATACTCCGGTGTTGCGAGAAGTCCAGTCAGCATTGACAGCAGGAAGTAGCGCATATGACCGGACGACACTTCTAGCGCCTTTAGTTCAGCCTGTCGGGAGCCGAGTCCCTTACGGCGCAGATCCCGCACATTCCGCCACTCCGTATTCGCCAAGCGGGCAAGTGCGGTGACCTGGGCGACTATGGAGGGCGGCGCCTCTACGGCCCACAAGATCTGTTCGACTGCGACCAATGACGGACGCGCACTACCTGTCTCGTACCGACTAATAGTGCTTTGCGACAGGTTGCAACGCTTGGCGAGCCGGTCCCCGGTGAGGCCGGCCGCCAAGCGAAGCTCTTTGAGTAGGGCAGCAAGCTCTTGGCCAGACTGCCCCAACTCTTCCGGAACCAACTTCACGTGCTGGCGTACTCCGCGAACGGAACCGACTCGGCGAGTGCGATCCGCTGATATTCAAGGAACTGCGCGGGATCACCTTCGTACAGCTTGCGACCGATCTGCTTGCCGTCAGGCTCATAGTTCATGAGCACCACGGTTGAACGGTCGAACAGCCAGAAATCCTGAGCATCAGCGAGCGGGTTCGGACGGTCGGTCACGTCGAGAATGCGAATCTCCTCTCCCGCAAGAGCGTGCGCGCGATAGTACCGCGAGAACTCAAATCGCAGATACTCGGAGAGTGGTCGTGTTACCACATGCACACGCCCATTCCGCTTCCCCTCTGAGTGCTGCCGAATCAGCCGCTCAGTGTACGACGATGCATAGGACGCGGGATCAATTCGCTTGCCATCCCGGAACGCCTGAACCTCTTCGGCTTCCTGCGGTACGCGATACTGGGGCAGCATCTCCAGTCGCCAGGCTTCTTGCTTGAAGTTCTGGAACATCGACCGCCAGTCTTCACCATCCAAGTGCACGGACGGCCTCGCGGAGCACACTCTCAGGAATTCGAACCAACGCCTCACCCTCGGGAGGTGCGAAGCTTCCGTCCGGTGCCCCCTGGACGACAATGGTGCCGTCTGCGGCCTTGTAGACATTCGGGCAGTCCTCTTCGCCGCACGGCCCGGAGCCGGGTCCGGTGAGGCGGGTCAGTTCCCCGCGCGTCATATGAACTCCCTTGATCCTGGCCCTGATTGGGCCGCTCTGAAGAAGGTACGTGGAACACCCCGCATCGTCCATGCATGAACGTGGGTATGCACGATGTTGGGTAAGGATCATGGAACAGGGCGCCCCGCGCCGCCCGTGACCATCACGCCGCCAATCGGGTTCGTCCACCGGTTGGCGCCTCTGACGTGCACAAACGCTCCCTTCCACTAGGGCGTTTCTGATGGCTCTTGGTGTGCTGGATGGATCGGTGCTGGGTTTGGCCAGACGCGTCGTATGGTGCGGCGACATGAAGTCTCTGATGCGCAGTGGCGGAGGATCGAGCCGCTCCTGCCCGCCGGTGGCAAGCCGGGTGGGCAGTGGGCGGATCACCGCAAGGTGATCAATGGACTGTTGTTCCGGGCCCGGAGCGGGGTGCCGTGGCCGGATCTGCCCGAGCGCTGTGGCCCCTGGCAGACCGTCTACGAGCGGCATCGCCGCTGGTCGGCGGATGGCACCTGGCAGACCGTCCTGGAGACGCTGCAGATTGAGGCGGACGCTGGTGACCTGGACGGCGTGCTTCAGCGGCAGACCGGGCGGCGGGAGTAGGCGGTGTACATCGATTCCACCTCCTGCCGGGCGCACCAGCATGCGGCTGGGGCGCGCAGGCGCCCGCCGGCCCGGCCAGCGGGGGGGATAGCCCGATGTTCGCGGCCGTGTTGGCCGGCTTACGCATCCGGCGGCGCGGTCCCGGCCGGCCGCGGAGCCGACCGGACCGGGTACGCGGCGACAAGGCGTATTCCAGTCGCGACAATCGTCGCTACCTGCGGCGACGCGGGATCAAAGCCACCCTCGTGCAGCCGGATGACCAGCGGGCCCACCGCGAGCGCCGGGGACGAACCGGAGGCCGACCACCGGCCTTCGACACCGCCCAGTACCGCCGACGCAACGCGGTTGAGCGGTGCGTGAGCAAGTGGAAGCAGTTCCGCGCCGTGGCCAGCCGGTACGACAAGCGCGACTACATCGTCAACGGCACGCTGACCGTCACGGCGATCGTCATCTGGCTCCGCAACACCGTCCAAGAGCCATCAGAAACGCCCTAGACCGACCTTTAGGGATTTGACAGACGCCGTCGCCCAGCACGCTGGCGCGCAGCATCCCGAGCGAGGACGCGGCCTACTGGTCGCGGTTCGGCTCGGCGCTGAGATCACCTGATTCCCGCGTCAGTACTGCGGCAAGACCGTACGCGCACGCCTCGTCGGCACGCCCGTTCGTCAGCGCTGCGCCGCCGGCTTGTACGCGAATCCGCAAGAGCAGCCGCAGGTGTGGCGCCACGGCCGCGCTGGTTCGGGCGCTCCGCAAGCAGGTCAGTGACCGCGGTGGTGTAGGTGCTGGCACACCGACACCCGCACCCGATCAGCAATCAAACTAAGAGCGACAGATAGTCGCCCACTCCGCAAGTCGCTCCCGCGCATTCTCGCCAAAGAGCGCGAAGCGCTCGAAGCGGGAAAACTCGTCCAGGTACGTGGCTACATCGCGCCGATCACGAAAGATCAGCGCTCCAGTGGAAACCTCGACAGTCGCCACGCGGTCATCGTATATCGTGAACACGTTCAGGGGGCCAGGCTTGACCTCGGCTCCAATCGGAATGACGCCGATGTGGACGTTCGGAAGACGGGACAGCGACACTAGGCGGTCGATTTGGACCGCCAGAGCACCTGCCGGGATCAAGGGCCAGCGAACAGCCTGCTCGGTCAGAATGAAGGTGAAGCGCTTGGCAGGATCGTACAGGATGGCCTGACGTTCCAACTTCTTCGCGATCGTCCTACTCACGTCGCTCGACTCGTCAGCGAGGCTCGCGCGGACGTACTCAGGCGTTGCCAGTAGCCCCGTAATCATCGTCGGCAAAAAGTACCGAAACTCGGTCGATGCCTTCTCGAAGCCGGCCAGATCGTTCTGCCGCTTATCCAGGCCACGGCGCCGCAACGCCCAATGGTCCTGCCACTCGGTGTTCGCCAGGCGCGCCAGCGCCGTCGTCTCGGCAATCACCTCGGGCGATGCGTCGAGAGCCCGAATAATAAGCTCAACGTCCACGAGGGTTGGTATGAACTTCCCGCCCTCGATATTACTGATCTTCGTTTGGCTCATATTGCAGCGCAAAGCGAGTCGACTTTGCGTCCACCCGGCCCGCCTGCGTAGATCTTTGAGGGCTTCCGCTAGGTCAGATCTTCTCCGACCGAGTTCCTCAGGTTCAAAGGCCAAGACCCTTCACGTACTCCAAGTAGGGCACAGACGCCGCCACCGCGATCTGCTGATACTCAACGAATCTCGCGACGTCGCCATCGTAGAGTTCTCGATTGATCTGCGTCCCGTCAGGCTTGTAGTTCATAAGAACCACGGATTCCTGGTCGAACATCCAAAAATCCTGGACGCCTGCAAGCGGGTTCGGCCTGTCCGTGACGTCAAGAATCCGGATCTCGTCGCCTGCCCTGACGTTCGCCTCGTAGTACTGCGAGAACTCAAACCGCAAGTATTCCGACAGGGGGCGGCTCACAATATGCACCCGCCCCTTCCGTTTTCCCTCACTCCGAAGCCGCTTCAGGTCGTCGGTGTACTCGTCGGAATGAGTGAGCGGATCGAGTCGCTTGCCGGCACGCCACTGCTCCAGTTCTTCGGCCTCCTGGGGGACGAGGTATTGCGGCAGTGTCTCAAGCCGCCACGCCTCCGACCGGAAGTTGTTCATCCTGGCGCGCCAGGAGTCACCATCCAAGAGCACGAACGGCCTCCCGCATCGTCTCCTCCGGGATCTCAACCAGCGACTCGCCCTCCGGCGCCTCGAAAGCCTCGGAGACGGCGCCCTGCACCACGAACGACCCGGAGGCGGTCCGGTAGACGTTCGGGCAGTCGTCCTTGCCGCACGGCGGGTCGTCGGGGCGTCGCTTCCGTTCGCGCTCGGGGTGAGCCTGATGAGGTCTTCGCGTGCCATGTCGAAGCCCCCTCGTTGCCGACCCCGGTCGGGGCCTGGTGAGTACGACGGTACGAGGAGCGGGCACGGCCGTCTATGCGGCATCACCCATATTCACGTTGTCGGGTAAGGATCTTGAGTCCTGGCCTTCGCCGACGGGCCCCAACGCAGAGTGGTCGGCCGCCTGCAGCCCATGATCTTTACCCGACTACGCGAATCTTCCTGGCGCTCGATCTGGACCCGGTAGAACCATGGTGGGCAGGAAATCGAGGCGAATCCATGCCCGGGCGGGTTGGCCCGAATGCGGCTGAGTTTCCAGACCGGGCCCCGTAAACACCACGAATCTGGGATGAGGGCACCCCCATGCCAAAAATCGACGAGTTCGCCATTCTCCGGAACGGCGGAGACGACGACAAGCCCGATAACACAGACATCGAGGATGGCGACGGCAAGGGCGGCTCAGGCTCCCCCGGCCACGGCCGCTGATCCACCATCACACGTTCAGTCCCCGGCTTCAGCCGGGGACTGTCACCATGCACAGATAGGTTCCGCCCATGGATCTGCTCGTGGTCGACTGGGACTACTTCTTCCCTACACCCACAGCTGGTGCACCCCTCGGCTCGCACGATGAACTGTTCGCCTGGCCCGCAGCCGAGGACCCGATGTTCGTGGAGGCCATTTGGCTCAACCGCGTACGGCCTTTCATAGAGCGGGGCCTGCCCCTCCCCGGCTGCGAGGGCTGGAAAGGCTTCTGGGACCGGTTCTCCTTCTCCCCTCATGCCTGGCTCCTCTACGCCGACTCGAACGCATGGGCCGGGCAGCTCTTCCCTTCCGACGTCGGAGGTGAAGGCCCCTGGGACAGCGTCCACCTGTACGACGCCCACCACGACTGCGGCTACAAGCCGAACAACACCACGTTCGATGAGTGGAAGACCAAGGGCGCGATCACCGCAGAGAATTGGATGTTGGCCCACTACTGGGCAGGATCCAAGCTGTTCGTTCACCTGCCGCCGTGGCGCGAGTCCATGTCCCGGCCTGCCGAGGCCCCGTTGATCCCGGTGCGCATGGAGATCGACGACGGATTCCAGAAGCCGGCCTTGACCTACAGCATGGTCTTCGTCTGCCGCTCCGGGGCTTGGGTGCCTCCGTGGAACGACGACCAGTTTGACGCCTTCATCCGCGCCTGCCCGGTCAAGCGCCAGGCTGTCCACCCGCAGAACATGTGGCGCCACCCACGGGACGACGTAGTCTCGATGGCCAGGATCAGAGCCCAGCGCCGGAGCTGAAACGCGCCTTGGCCCCGCGCAGCCGGGCGACCTCGCCCTCCGACGCCGCGGCGACGCCGACGCGGAAGGGCCCCGCCGGCGGGCAGGGCTCCCGCGTGCCCTTCGCGCGCGCGTGCGCGCATTCTCAAGCGCGGGGGGCGACCTTCGTCAGGCCGTTGATGATGCGGTCCATCGCGTCGCCGCCCTGCGGGTCCGTGAGGTTCGCCAGGAGCTTCAGGGTGAAGCGCATCAGCACCGGGTGCGTCAGGCCGCGCTCGGTGGCGAGCTTCATCACCTTCGGGTTGCCGATGAGGCGGACGAAGGCGCGGCCCAGCTGGTAGTAGCCGCCGTAGGTGTCCTTGAGCACCTTCGGGTAGCGGTGCAGCGCCAGCTCCCGCTGGGCGTACGTCGCGCGGCCGTGGGCCTGCACGACGACGTCCGCGACGATCTGGCCGGACTCCATCGCGTACGCGATGCCCTCGCCGTTGAACGGGTTGACCATGCCGCCGGCGTCGCCGACGAGCAGCAGGCCGCGGTCGTAGTGCGGCTGGCGGTTGAACGCCATCGGCAGGGCGGCGCCGCGGATGGGGCCGGTCATGTTGTCCGGGGTGTAGCCCCACTCCTCCGGCATCGAGGCGCACCACGCCTTGAGCACGTCCCGCCAGTCCAGCTCCTTGAAGGCGGACGAGGAGTTCAGGATGCCGAGGCCCACGTTGGACGTGCCGTCGCCCATGCCGAAGACCCAGCCGTAGCCGGGCAGCAGCCGGTCCTCCGGGCCGCGCTTGTCCCACAGCTCCAGCCAGGACTCCAGATAGTCGTCCTCGTGCCGCGGGGAGGTGAAGTACGTCCGTACGGCCACGCCCATCGGGCGCTTCTCGTTGCGGTGCAGGCCCATGGCCAGCGAGAGCCGCGAGGAGTTGCCGTCGGCGGCGATGACGAGCGGGGCGTGGAAGGTGACGGGCGTCTTCTCCTCGCCGAGCCTGGCGTGCACGCCGGTGATGCGGCCGGTGCGCTCGTCGATGATCGGCTGTCCGACGTTGCACCGCTCGTACAGCCGCGCGCCGGCCTTCTGCGCCTGCTGCGCGAGCTGCTGGTCGAAGTCGTCGCGCTTGCGCACCAGCCCGTAGTCCGGGTATGCCGCCAGCTCCGGCCAGTCGAGCTGCAGCCGGTTGCCCCCGGCGATGATCCGCAGGCCCTTGTTCCGCAGCCAGCCGGCCTCCTCGGACACGTCGATGCCCATGGCGACGAGCTGCTTGGTGGCCCGCGGCGTGAGCCCGTCGCCGCAGACCTTCTCGCGGGGGAACGCCGTCTTCTCCAGGAGCAGGACGTCGAGTCCGGCCTTGGCCAGGTAGTACGCGGTCGTCGAGCCGGCCGGCCCGGCCCCGACGACGATCACATCGGCACTGCGGGTGGACTCAGAAGCGTCGGTCACGGCGGCTCCCAGGTAACGCGGGTCGTTCCCCGAAGTCTAAGTGGCAGCTCCGGCACCCCCGCGCGCGCCCCGGCCCGGGCCCGCGGGTCCCCGGCTCAGCTCGGGGCGTGGGCGCGGTGCAGGGCCACGATGCCGCCGGTGAGGTTGCGCCAGGCCGGGCGGGTCCAGCCGGCGGCGGCGAGCCGGGCGGCCAGCGCCGGCTGGTCCGGCCAGGCGCGGATGGACTCGGCGAGGTAGACGTACGCGTCCGGGCTGCTGCTCACCCGCTCTGCGAGCGGCGGCAGCGCGCGCATCAGGTACTCCGTGTAGACGGTGCGGAAGGGCGCCCAGGTGGGATGCGAGAACTCGCAGATCACCAGCCGGCCGCCCGGCCGCGTCACCCGCCGCATCTCGCGCAGCGCCGCGTCGGTCTCCTGCACGTTCCGCAGCCCGAAGGAGATCGTCACCGCGTCGAAGACGCCGTCCGCGAACGGCAGCCGCGTCGCGTCCCCCGCCGTCAGCGGCAGCCGCGGGTGGCGCCGCCTGCCCTCGCGCAGCATCCCCAGCGAGAAGTCGCACGGCACCACGTACGCCCCCGCCGCCGCGAAGGGCAGCGACGACGTGCCCGTACCCGCCGCCAGGTCCAGCACCCGCTGCCCCGGCCGCGCGTCGACCGCGCGGGCGACCGCCCTGCGCCACAGCCGCGCCTGGCCGAGGGAGAGGACGTCGTTGGTGAGGTCGTACTTCGCGGCGACGTCGTCGAACATCGCCGCCACCTCGTGCGGCTCCTTCTCCAGGGTCGCGCGCGTCACCGGTCGGCCTCCACCAGCGTCAGCTCCGGGTGCGCCGTGCCGCCGTCGATGGCGGTGGACGACAGGTGCGACACGACGCGGTCGTCCACGGGGTCGTGCGCCGGGTCGTCGTGCACCACGAGGTGCTCGTACGTCGTCGAACGCTGCGCCGGCACCCGGTCGGCGCCGCGGATCATCTCGATGATCTCGCGCAGGTTCGAGCGGTGCCGCGCGCCCGCGGAGGAGACCACGTTCTCCTCCAGCATCACCGAGCCGAGGTCGTCCGCGCCGTAGTGCAGCGTCAGCTGGCCGACGTCCTTGCCGGTGGTCAGCCAGGAGCCCTGGATGTGCGCGACGTTGTCGAGGAAGATCCGGGCGACGGCGATCATCCGCAGGTACTCCAGCGTGGTCGCCTGGGTGCGGCCCTTCAGCTTGTTGTTCTCCGGCTGGTACGTGTACGGGATGAAGGCCCGGAAGCCGCCGGTGCGGTCCTGCACGTCGCGGATCATCCGCAGGTGCTCGATCCGCTCGGCGTTCGTCTCGCCCGTGCCCATCAGCATCGTGGACGTCGACTCCACGCCCAGACCGTGCGCGGTCTCCATGATCTCCAGCCACCGCTCGCCGCTCTCCTTGAGAGGTGCGATGGCCTGCCGCGCCCGCGCCGGGAGCAGCTCGGCGCCGGCGCCGGCGAAGGAGTCGAGCCCGGCGGCGTGGATGCGGCGGATGGCGTCCTCGGCGGTGGTGCCGGAGATACGGGCCATGTGCTCGACCTCGGAGGCGCCGAGGGAGTGGATGACCAGCTGCGGGTACGCCTTCTTGATCGCGGAGAAGTGCTCTTCGTAGTACTCCACGCCGAAGTCGGGGTGGTGGCCGCCCTGGAACATGATCTGCGTGCCGCCGAGCCGCACGGTCTCCTCGCAGCGGCGCAGGATGTCGTCCAGACCGCGGGTCCAGCCCTTGTCCTGCGCGGTGGGCGGGGCGTAGAAGGCGCAGAACTTGCAGGCGGTGACGCAGACGTTCGTGTAGTTGATGTTCCGCTCGATGATGTACGTCGCGATGTGCTCGGCGCCGGCGTAGCGGCGGCGGCGCACGGCGTCGGCGGCGGCGCCCAGCGCGTGCAGCGGGGCCGAGCGGTACAGGTCGAGGGCCTCGCCGGGGGTGACGCGGCCGCCCGCGGCGGCGCGGTCCAGGACTGCCTGCAGATCGGTGGTCACGGTGACCGGCCCCTTCCGCGAGTGGTGCGTACGAGCGAACACCAGCCTACGCGGAGCAGGTCGCCCGCTCCGGCCGGGCCTCTCCCCGCTCCTCCCCCGCCTCTCCCGGGCCTCTCCCGTTCCTCTCCCGGGCTCGTACTCAGCCGGCGCTCTTCGTCAGCGTCGCGTGCGGGTTGCCCGAGGCTTCGGCGTCGGAGCGGTACTCGATCGTCGTCCCGCTCTTGCGGGTCAGCGTGACCGTCGACTCGCCGGAGGCGCAGACGCCCGCGGAGTTCTTCCGCGCCGGGTCGTCCTCCTCGTGCAGGGTGAGGGTGGTGCCGGTGGCGGCGGTGAGCTTGGCGCGGCTGTAGCAGTGCGCGATGTCGTAGACGGAGTAGTCGAAGTACGCGACGTACTCGCCCTTCCCGCCCGGCTTGATCTCCACGCTGACGTCGCCGTTCGGTACGCCGTTCTCCTGGATGATCCCGCCCTCCCAGGCGCCGACGAACTTCTCCGGCACGGCGCCCGTCTCCGTGCTCTCGGTGGGCTCCGGTGAAGGGCTGGCGGTCGCCCCGCCGGAGTCGCCGCCGGAGCCGTTGCCGTTGCCGTTGCCGGTGGGGCCGCCGGTGGTGTCCCCGGCCCGCGGGCTGTCGCCGTCGTCGTCCAGCAGTCCGGGTACGACGAGCAGGCCGAGCATCAGCGCCGCCAGGGCGCCGGCGACGGAGAGCACCAGGGTGCAGCTGAACCGCCGCGAGCGCAGGCCGACTTCCGCCCGGCGCTCGGGCGCCGTCGCCGCGGCGGCCCCGAGGGCGGCGGCGCCGGCCGCGGGGCTGCTGGCCGCTGGGCC
>NZ_BAAAPF010000032.1:0-36295 GCF_039531005.1 Streptomyces synnematoformans | reverse complement strand
CGCTGCTCCTCGGCCGCGCCGGCCCCGGCCGGATCGGCGGGGACGTCGCCGCCGTCGTCACGGACTTCGCCCGCCGCGTGGCGCACGCCGTCTCCGCCGCCCGCCAGTACACCCGCCAGGTGACCATCAGCGAGGTGCTGCAGCGCGGGCTGCTGCCCAGCGGCATCGCGGAGATGCCGGCCATGGACACGGCCGTCGTGTACGAGCCCGCCGAGGGCGCCGCCGCGGGCGGCGACTTCTACGACCTGTTCCCCAGCGGCAGCGACCGCTGGTGCTTCGCGCTCGGCGACGTCTGCGGCCAGGGCCCCGAGGCCGCGGTCGTCACCGGCATGGCGCGGCCCGTGCTGCGGCTGCTGGCCCGGGAGGGCTACGGCGTCGCCGACGTGCTCGCCGGGCTCAACCGCACGCTCGTGGAGCACGCCTTCGAGGCGGTGGAGGCGGCGACGGCGTTCGGGCTGCCGCCGGAGCAGGCGCGGTTCCTGTCGCTGCTGTACGGGGAGCTGGTGCCGTACGAGCAGGACCGCGGCGGCGTCCGCTGCACCGTGGCCAGCGCCGGGCACCCGCTGCCGCTGCTGCTGCGCAGCGACGGCGGGGTGCGGACGGCGGCCGACGCGCAGCTGCTGCTCGGCGTGCTGGACGACGCGGAGTACTACAGCCAGTCGTTCGACATGGAGCCCGGCGACACGCTGCTGTGTGTGACGGACGGGGTGACGGAGCGGCGGTACGGGGACCGGCTGTTCGACGACGGCGACGGGCTGGCGGAGGCGCTGTCCCGCTGCACGGGGCTCGGTGCGGCGGCGGTGGCGGAGCGGATCAGGACGGCGGTGCACGACTTCGCGCCGGTGCCGCCGCGGGACGACCTGGCGATGATGGTGCTGCAGGCGCGGGTGAGTGACGCGGGCGGGTACTGAGACCGGGCGCGTGGGCCGGTGGCGGCGCTGGTGACGGGGCCGGGTTCGGAGCCGGTGACGGGCCGGTCCGGCGGCGGGGCCGGGCCGCCGGGGTTTCCGGCGGGGCGGGGGACAATGGGCCCCATGCCCTCCGTACTGCCCGACGGCGAGCCCGCGCCCGCGGCCGGGACGCTGCCCCCCGAGGCGCTGGCCGGCGCCGCCGACCGCTCCCTCGGCTTCTACGCCCACGTCCCGTACTGCGCCACCCGCTGCGGCTACTGCGACTTCAACACCTACACCGCCGCCGAGCTGCGCGGCACCTCCCGCGACGACTACGCCGCCACCTTCGCCGAGGAGGTCCGCCTCGCGCGCAAGGTCCTCGGCGACGATCCGCGCGAGGTCGAGACCGTGTTCTTCGGCGGCGGCACCCCCACGCTGCTGCCCGCCGCGGACCTGGGGCGGATGCTGGCGGCGATCCGCTCGGAGTTCGGCCTCGCGGCGGACGCGGAGGTGACCACGGAGGCCAACCCGGAGTCGGTCGGCCCGGCGTATCTGGCGGAGCTGCGGGAGGCCGGGTTCAACCGGATCTCGTTCGGCATGCAGAGCGCGCGGGACCACGTGCTGCGGGTGCTGGACCGCACGCACACCCCGGGCCGGCCGGAGGCGTGTGTGGCGGAGGCGCGGGCGGCGGGGTTCGCGCACGTCAACCTGGACCTGATCTACGGCACGCCGGGCGAGACCGACGACGACTGGCGGGCGTCGCTGGCGGCGGCGCTCGGCGCGGGGCCGGACCACGTGTCGGCGTACGCGCTGATCGTCGAGGAGGGCACGCAGCTGGCGCGGCGGATCCGGCGCGGCGAGGTGCCGCCGACGGACGACGACGTGCACGCGGACCGGTATCTGATGGCGGAGGAGGCACTGTCGGCGGCGGGGATGGAGTGGTACGAGGTCTCGAACTGGGCGGCGACGGACGGCGGCGCCGCGGGCGCCGGCGCCGGGGCGGACGGCGCTGGGGCGGCGCGGTGCCGGCACAACGAGCTGTACTGGACCGGCGCGGACTGGTGGGGTGCGGGCCCGGGGGCGCACAGCCACGTCGGCGGGGTGCGCTGGTGGAACGTCAAGCACCCGGCGCCGTACGCGGAGGCGCTGGCGGCGGGGCGGTCGCCGGCGGCGGGGCGCGAGGTGCTGACGGCGGAGGACCGCAGGGTGGAGCGGATCCTGCTGGAGCTGCGGCTGTCGGCGGGCGTGCCGTTGTCGCTGCTGCGGCCGGCGGGGGCGGAGGCGGCGGAGCGGGCGGTAAGGGACGGCCTTCTGGAGCGCGGTCCTTACGCGGCGGGGCGGGGGGTGCTGACGTTGCGGGGGCGGTTGCTGGCGGACGCGGTGGTGCGGGACCTGGTGGACTGAGGGGGCTCGTCCCCCAACCCCGCCCCTCCCCGAACTCAGGGGCTGCGCCCCCGAGCCCCCCGGAGCCCCGAGGCTCCCCGGGGCTGCGCCCGGGCCGCCTCGGGGCTTTGCCCCGGCCCCTGAGCCCGGGCTCCTTTGTGGGCTGCGCCCCCGGCGCTCCGGGCCGCGCCCCACGGGCCCTCCCGGGGCTGCGCCCCGGGACTCTGCGGGGCTCCGCCCTCGGGCCGCGCCCCGGCCGCCACGGGGCTTTGGCCCGGTCCTCTCAGCCTGGGCTCCTCTGGGGCTTCGCCCCGGCCCACCGGGCCTTGCCCGGACCCCTGCGGGCTCCGGCCCGGACTCGTGGGCTGTGTCCCCGGCCCCCTCTGGGCCGCGCCGCGCCCGGCCCCCGCGGGGCTCTCCCCCAGCCCCCCGCAGGGGCTCAGCCTGCCGGGAGGGTGACGAAGTCGATCAGCTCTTCCACTCGGCCCAGCAGCGCCGGCTCCAGGTCCCGGTACGTCCGTACCGAGCCCAGGATCCGGCGCCAGGCGGCTCCCGTGTCCGACGGCCAGCCCAGTTCGCGGCAGACGCCCGTCTTCCAGTCCTCGCCCCGCGGGATCCGCGGCCAGGCCGCGATGCCCACGGACGCGGGCTTGACCGCCTCCCACACGTCCACGTAGGGGTGCCCCACCACCAGGGCGTGGTCGCTTGTCACCGACTCCGCGATGCGCCACTCCTTCGTGCCCGGTACCAGGTGGTCCACCAGCACCCCGAGCCGTGCGTCCGGGCCGGGGGCGAAGGCGGACACCACCGCCGGCAGGTCGTCCACGCCCTCCAGGTACTCCACCACCACGCCCTCGACCCGCAGGTCGTGCCCCCACACCCGCTCCACCAGCTCCGCGTCGTGGCGGCCCTCGACGTAGATGCGGCCGGCGCGGGCCACGCGCGCGGTGTGGTCGCGGACCGCGATCGAGCCGGAGGCGGACAGCAGCGGGCCGGCCGGCGCGGGGGAGCGGCCCGGGGGGACCAGCGTGACCACCCTGCCGTCGATCATGAAGCCGCGCGGCGTCAGCGGGAACACCCGGTGCTTGCCGAAGCGGTCCTCCAGGGTCACCGTCGGACCCTCCGCGGTCTTCTCCGTACGGATGACCGCTCCGCAGAAGCCGGTGCCCACCTCCTCCACCACGAGGTCCGGCTCCGCCGGCACCTCCGGGGCGGGCTGCCGCGGCTTCTTCCAGGGGGGCGTGAGATCGGGGTCGTAGCGGCGCACGGGGCGAGACTACGACACGCCGCGCAACGGCAAGCGCGCCGCACGGCGGCGGGCACCCGCGCTACCCCACGCGCCGCGCCAGCTCGTCGCGTTGGGCCCGCACGAACTCCGCATCGACGAGCGCCCCGTGCCCCGGCACGTACACCGCCGCCCGGCCGCCCAGCTCCAGCAGCCGGTCCAGCGCCGCCGGCCACCGTGCCGGGGCGGCGTCCGGCCCCGCCTGCGGCGGGCCGGACTCCTCGACCAGGTCGCCGCAGAAGACGACGGCCGGCCGCCCCGGGACGTACACGGCCATGTCGTGCGCCGAGTGCGCCGCGCCCAGCTCGACGAGCAGCACCTCCCGGCCGCCCCCGAGGTCCAGCGGGTACGTGCCGGAGACCGCGTGCCGCGGGGCGACCAGGACGTCGGCGGCCTCCGCGGCCGCGTCGGGGTCAAGACCGTGGCGTACGGCGTCCGCGCGCAGCTCTTCCCGGCCCGCCCCGCGCAGCCGCGCGGCGATGCCCGCCGGGCCGTGGACCTCGGCCCCGGCGAAGGCGGCGGTGCCGAGCACGTGGTCGAAGTGCGGATGCGTGAGCGCGATGTGCGTCACGGGGCGGCCGAAGCGGTCCCGTACCCGGCGGCGCAGCTCCGCGCCCTGGCGCAGCGAGGCGCCCGTGTCGATGAGCAGCACGCCCGCCGGCCCGGCCACCGCGCCCGCGGTCGCGTCCCAGCGGGGCAGGCGGCACCGTACGACGTCCGGCGCCGGCTCTTCCCATCCGCCGTCCATGCCTCGACGCTATACCGTGACGGGCCGCCTTGCCTGAGCCGCCGTACCCGGCCGTACACTGGCCCCGGACCCTGGCACTCCCCGCCGTCGAGTGCCAGCGGCGGCACGGCCGGACGGACAGGACACCGAGTGCGGAGGTGGGCAGCATGCTCAGCGAGCGTCGGCTCGAAGTGCTGCGCGCCATCGTCCAGGACTACGTGGGCACGGAGGAGCCGGTCGGCTCCAAGGCCCTCACCGAGCGGCACCACCTGGGCGTCTCCCCGGCGACGGTGCGCAACGACATGGCGGCCCTGGAGGACGACGGGTACATCGCCCAGCCGCACACCAGCGCCGGCCGTATCCCCACCGACAAGGGCTACCGGCTGTTCGTCGACAAGCTCGCCGACGTCAAGCCGCTCAGCGCGCCCGAGCGGCGGGCCATCCAGAACTTCCTGTCCGGCGCCGTCGACCTCGACGACGTCGTCGGGCGCACGGTGCGGCTGCTCGCGCAGCTGACGCGGCAGGTGGCGGTCGTGCAGTACCCGTCCCTGACGCGCTCGACGGTGCGCCACGTCGAGCTGCTGCAGCTCGCCCCCGCGCGCGTCATGCTCGTGCTCATCACCGACACCGGCCGGGTCGAGCAGCGGGTGATCGACTGCCCGGCGCCGATCAGCGAGGACTCCCTCGCCGACCTGCGGGCCCGGCTCAACAGCCGCGTCGTGGGCCGCCGCTTCGGCGACGTGCCGCGGCTGGTGGCGGACCTGGCCGAGTCCTTCCCGGCGGACGACCGCGGCACGGTGCAGACCGTGCTGTCGGTGCTGCTCGAAACGCTGGTGGAGGAGACCGAGGAACGGCTGATGATCGGCGGCACCGCCAACCTCACCCGCTTCGACCACGACTTCCCGCTCACCATCCGGCCCGTGCTGGAGGCACTGGAGGAGCAGGTGGTGCTCCTCAGGCTGCTGGGTGAGGCGAAGGAACCGGGCGTGACGGTGCGTATCGGCCACGAAAACGACCACGAGGGGCTCACCTCCACCTCGGTCGTCTCCGTCGGATACGGTTCAGGCGGCGACACCGGTGAAGCGGTCGCGAAGCTCGGCGTGGTCGGACCTACCCGCATGGACTACCCCGGAACGATGGGAGCGGTACGCGCAGTGGCACGGTACGTCGGACAGATCCTGGCGGAGTCATAAGTGGCCACGGACTACTACGCGGTCCTCGGCGTCGGACGCGACGCCTCGCAGGAGGAGATCAAGAAGGCGTTCCGCAGACTCGCGCGCGAGCTGCACCCGGACGTGAACCCGGATCCGAAGACCCAGGAGCGGTTCAAGGAGATCAACGCCGCCTACGAGGTCCTCTCCGACCCGCAGAAGAAACAGGTCTACGACCTCGGCGGCGACCCGCTGTCGCAGAACGGCGCCGCCGCCGGCGGCTTCGGCGCCGGCGGCTTCGGCAACCTCTCCGACATCATGGACGCCTTCTTCGGCACCCAGGGCCAGCGCGGGCCGCGTTCGCGCACCCGCCGCGGCCAGGACGCCATGATCCGGCTCGAAATCGAGCTGGAGGAGGCGGCGTTCGGCGGCAGCAAGGAGATCCAGGTCGACACCGCGGTCGTCTGCGGCACCTGCAGCGGCGAGGGCGCGGCGCCCGGCACGTCGGCGCAGACGTGCGACATGTGCCGGGGCCGCGGCGAGGTCTCCCAGGTCACCCGCTCGTTCCTGGGCCAGGTCATGACCTCCCGGCCCTGCCCCCAGTGCCAGGGCTTCGGCACCGTGGTGCCCACGCCGTGCCCCGAGTGCGCGGGCGACGGCCGGGTGCGCTCGCGGCGCAGCCTGACGGTCAAGATCCCCGCGGGCGTCGACACCGGCACCCGCATCCAGCACGCCGGCAAGGGCGAGGTCGGCCCGGGCGGCGGCCCGGCGGGCGACCTGTACGTGGAGATCCGCGAGCTGCCGCACCCGATCTTCCAGCGCCGCGGCGACGACCTGCACTGCACGGTGACGATCCCGATGACGGCAGCGGCGCTGGGCACGAAGGTCAACCTGGAGACCCTCGACGGGCTCGAAGAGGTCGACATCCGTCCGGGCACGCAGTCGGGGCAGGCCATTCCGCTGCACCAGCGCGGCGTCACGCACCTGCGCGGCGGCGGCCGGGGCGACCTGGTCGTCCACGTCGAGGTCGAGACGCCGCAGAAGCTGGACGTGGAGCAGGAGCGGCTCCTGACCCAACTCGCCCAGCTGCGCGGCGAGGAGCGGCCGCAGGGCCAGTTCAAGCCGGGCCAGCAGGGGCTGTTCTCGCGGCTGAAGGACGCCTGGAGCGGACGCTAGCGGCGGCGGCCGGTGTCGGCGGTGTCGTCCGGTGCCGGCCGTGCCGGCGGGCTGTCGCCGGGGCGCCCGCCGGGCCGCCGCCGGTGCGGCCCGGGTGGCGGGCGCGGTGGGTGGGACGTCACCGTCCCGGGCGCGTGAAGACGTGCGGATTCCATGATCGGAGCGGGCCGTCGGTGTCCGAGCTGCATGACAGGATTGAGCCATGCCCACCGAGCTGAACGATCTCTTCACCTTCCCGATCGTGCAGGCGCCCATGGCCGGTGGCGCATCCTGCCCGCAGCTCGCCGCCGGCGTGCTGGAGGGCGGCGGCCTGGCGTTCCTCGCCGCCGGGTACAAGACGCCGGAGGCGATGTACGAGGAGATCCGCCAGCTCCGGGCCGTCACCGACCGCCCCTTCGGGGTCAACCTGTTCCTGCCCCAGCCCCCCGCCCCGCCGGACCCCGCCCAGATAGAGGCGTACGCCGAGCAACTGGCCGGCGAGGTCGAGTGGTACGGCACCGGTCTTGGCGACGCCGACGCCGGCACGGACGACGCCTTCGACGCCAAGGTGGCCATCCTCCTCGACGAGCCGGTGGCGCTGGTCTCGTTCACCTTCGGCTGCCCCCCGCCGGCCGTGCTCGACGCCTTCGCCCGCGCCGGGACGTACACCGTCGTCACCGTCACCAACGTCGTCGAGGCGCGCCGGGCGCAGGCCGCCGGGGCCGACGCCCTGTGCGTGCAGGGCGTCGAGGCCGGCGGCCACCAGGGCGGCTTCCGCAACGACCCGCGCGACGACCGGGTGGGCCGCGGGCTGCTCACGCTGCTCGCCGAGGTGCTGGAGGCGGTGGACGTGCCCGTGATCGCCGCCGGCGGGCTGATGCGCGGCGGGCAGATCGCCGCGGTGCTGTCCGCCGGCGCCGCCGCCGCGCAGCTGGGCACCGCGTTCCTGGTCTGCCCCGAGTCGGGCGCCAGCGCGCTGCACAAACGGGCCGTCAGCGGCGGGGTGTTCACGCGCACGGAGCTGACCCGCGCCTTCTCCGGCCGCCCCGCCCGCGGGCTGGTCAACCGGTTCGTCCGCGAACACGGCCCGTACGCCCCCGCCGCCTACCCCCAGGTCCACCACCTGACCTCCCCGCTGCGCGCCGCCGCCGCCCGCGTCGGCGACCCGCAGGGCATGGCGCTGTGGGCCGGCCAGGGCTACCGGCTGGCGCGTGAACTGCCCGCCGCCGAGCTGGTGGAGGTGCTGGCCAGGGAGTTGGCCGAC
Source organism: Streptomyces synnematoformans (assembly GCF_039531005.1). Lineage (NCBI taxonomy): Bacteria > Bacillati > Actinomycetota > Actinomycetes > Kitasatosporales > Streptomycetaceae > Streptomyces > Streptomyces synnematoformans. Next base: position 28,440 of record NZ_BAAAPF010000032.1, on the reverse strand, counting down.
GCCCTCAGCGGCGCCGCCAAGCCCGCCGGCGACGCCTCGGACGGCATGCTGTGACCGCCCCCGTGTTCGTCGCGGAGCCCGACCTGCTCGCCGACGCCCGCCCCGGCGCGGTGCTGGCGCTGACCGGGCCCGAGGGGCGGCACGCGGTGTCCGTGCGGCGGCTGCGCGCCGGCGAGGACGTCGTGCTCACCGACGGCGCCGGCCGCGGCGCGTACGGCACCGTGACCGGCGTGACGGGCCCCGACCGGCTGCTGGTGACGTGCGCCGAGGTGCGCGAGGAGCCGGCGCCGCGGCCGCGGCTGACCGTCGTGCAGGCCCTGCCCAAGGGCGACCGCGGCGAGCTGGCCGTGGAGACCATGACCGAGACCGGGGTGGACGCGGTGGTGCCGTGGGCGGCCTCCCGGTGCGTGACGCAGTGGCGGGCAGAGCGCGGGCGGAAGTCCCTGGCCAAGTGGCGCGCCACCGCCCGCGAGGCGGGCAAGCAGGCCCGCCGGCTGCGCTTCCCCGAGGTCGCCGGGCTGCACTCGACGAAGGAGCTGCTGCCGCTCCTCGCGGGCGCGGCGTTCGCCGCCGTGCTGCACGAGGAAGGCGAGGAGAGCACAGCGCCCCTGGCCGGTGCGGCGCTGCCGCGGACGGGGGAGGTCGTGCTGGTGGTCGGCCCCGAGGGCGGGGTCACGCCGGCGGAGCTGGCCGCGTTCGAGGGCGCCGGCGCCGGGGCGTACCGGCTGGGGCCGACCGTGCTGCGCACCTCCACCGCCGGCACCGCGGCCGGCGCCGTGGTGCTCGCCGCCACCGGCCGGTGGTCCTGACCGCCCGCGGCGGAGGTTCCGTATGCCCGGATCCGGACGTCCCGCACGCCGCTGTCGAAGGGGTTTTCCCCGGTTGTTCGACGGTACGCCCCCGTATGTTCCCATCGGGTACGGGACGAAGGTCACACCGCACCGCAAAGCGGTGGTGAGCGCCGCCTCCGCATGATGGGATGATCGACGTGACTCAGCCTGCTTACCTGCGATTCCCGCACCTGCACGGCGACTTGATCACCTTCACGGCAGAGGACGACGTCTGGGCCGCGCCCCTCGACGGCGGCCGCGCCTGGCGGGTGAGCGCCGACAACATGCCGGTCGACCACCCCCGCATAGCGCCCGACGGCACCCGCGTCGCCTGGACCTCCACCCGCGACGGCGCCCCCGAGGTCCTCACCGCGCCCCTCGACGGCGGCGCGCCCGTGCGGCTGACGTACTGGGGCAGCGGCAAGACCTCCGTACGCGGCTGGACGCCCGACGGCGACGTGCTGGCCCTCACCACCCACGGCCAGTACTCCCTGCGCCGCACCTGGGCCCGCGCCGTGCCGCCCGACGGCGGCCCCGCGCAGACGCTGCCGTTCGGGCCCGTCGGCGACGTCGCGTACGGGCCGGAGGGCCGCGTCGCGCTGCTCACGGCGACCATAGGCCGGGAGGCGGCGTACTGGAAGCGCTACCGCGGCGGCACCGCCGGCCGGCTGTGGCTCCGCACCGCCGCCGACGCGGAGTTCACCCGGCCCGCGGGCCTCGACGCCCTCCTCGGCAACGCCGAGTGCCCGGTGTGGGCCGGCGGGCGGCTCGCGTTCCTCTCCGACCACGAGGGCACCGGCGCGCTCTACTCGGTGGACCTCTCAGCCCTCGATGCGCCCGAGGCGTCCGACACGCCCGACGCGTTCGCCACGCCCCGCCGCCACACCCCCCTCGGCGGCTTCTACGCCCGCCACGCGGCCACCGACGGCACCCGCGTCGTCTACGCCGCCGCCGGCGAACTCTGGCTCCTCGACGACCTCGCCGAGGGCACCGAGCCGCGCCGCGTCGACATCCGCCTCGGCGGCCAGCGCACCGACCTGCGCCCCCGCCCGCTGCGCCCCCGCCGCGACCTCGGCGCTGCCCGCCCCGACCACACCGGCCGCGGCAGCGCCGTCGAGATCCGCGGCACCCTGCACTGGGTGACCCACCGGGAGGGGCCCGCCCGCGCGCTGGCCGCCGAGCCGGGCGTACGGGCCCGGCTGCCGCGGGTGTTCCGCGCCGAGGGCGCCGAGCACGTCGTGTGGGTGACCGACGCCGAGGGCGAGGACGCGCTGGAGTTCATTCCCGCCGCGGGCCGCGACGCCGGCGCCCCGCCCCGCCGGGTCGCCGCGGGGCGCCTGGGCCGCGTTACCGGGCTGGCCGTCGCGCCGTACGGCAGCCGCGTCGCCGTCGCCGCGCACGACGGCCGGGTGCTGCTCGTGGAGCGCGCCTCCGGCGAGGTGCGGGAGGTCGACGCCAGCGAGTACGGCGACGTCGGCGGGCTGGTGTTTTCGCCCGACTCCGCCTGGCTGGCCTGGTCCCACCCGGGGCCCGGCGAGCTGCGTCAGCTGCGGCTGGCCACCACCGACGGGCTGTCCGTCGCCGAGGCCACGCCGCTGCGCTTCCGCGACTACTCCCCGGCGTTCACCGCCGACGGCAAGCACCTGGCGTTCCTCTCCGAGCGCGCCTTCGACCCGGTCTACGACAGCCACGTCTTCGACCTGTCGTTCCCGTACGCCTGCCGCCCGCACCTGATCACGCTCGCCGCCGAGACCCCCTCGCCGTTCGGCCCGCAGCGCCACGGCCGGGCCCCGGAGCGCGGCGGCTCCGACGACGGCGACGACCCGGGCTCGCCGGACACCCCGCCGGTCACCCGCATCGACCTCGACGGCCTCGCCGACCGCATCCTGCCCTTCCCCGTCGAAGCCGCCCGCTACTCGACACTGCGCGCGGCGGACGGCGGCCTCCTGTGGCTGGTCCACCCGCTGCGCGGCGTCCTCGGCGCCGACGCCGCCGGCCCTGACGACGACGGGCCCGGCACCCGGCTGGAGCGCTACGACCTCGGCAAGCAGCGCGTCGAGGAACTCGCCGACGACGCCGACGGCTTCACCGTCACCGGCGACGGCAAGCGGATCCTGCTGCGCACCGACGGCAAGCTCAAGGTCGTCCCCGCCGACCGCAAGCCCAGCCACGCCGACGACGGCGACGGCGACAACGTCACCGTCGACCTCAGCCGCGTACGGCAGCTGCTCGACCCGGCCGCGGAGTGGCGGCAGATGTACGACGAGGCCGGCCGGCTGATGCGCGACAACTTCTGGCGCGCCGACCTCGGCGGCGTCGACTGGGACGGCGTGCTGGACCGCTACCGCCCGCTGCTGGAGCGCGTCGCCACCCACGACGACCTGGTCGACCTGCTGTGGGAGGTGCAGGGCGAGCTGGGCACGTCGCACGCGTACGTCGTGCCCCCCGGCGGCGGCGCGGCCGCGGCCGGCACGGAGCGGCGGCAGGGGCTTCTCGGCGCCGACATCTCCCGGGCCGACGACGGCCGTTGGCGGGTCGACCGGATCCTGCCCGCCGAGACCTCCGACCCCCACGCCCGCTCCCCGCTGGCCGCGCCGGGCGCCGCCGTCCGGCCCGGCGACGCGATCGTCGCCGTCGACGGCCGGCCCGTGGACCCGCTGGCCGGGCCCGCGCCGCTGCTGGTGGGCTCGGCGGGCAAGCCCGTCGAGCTGAGCGTGCTGCCCGCGGACGGCGGGGACGTGCGCCACGCCGTGGTCGTCCCCGTCGCCGACGAGGAGCCGCTGCGCTACCACGCCTGGGTCGCCGGCCGGCGCGCCTCTGTAAGAGAAGCGTCCGACGGCCGCCTCGGCTACCTCCACGTGCCCGACATGCAGGGCCCCGGCTGGGCGCAGCTCCACCGCGACCTGCGCGTCGAGGTCGCCCGCGAGGGCCTGGTGGTCGACCTCCGCGACAACCGCGGCGGGCACACCTCGCAGCTCGTCGTGGAGAAGCTGGCGCGGCGCATCGTCGGCTGGGACGCGGGCCGCGGCATGCGGCCCGTCAGCTACCCGATGGACGCACCGCGCGGCCCGGTGGTCGCCGTGGCCAACGAGTTCTCCGGCTCCGACGGCGACATCGTCAGCGCCGCCATCAGGGCGCTGGGCATCGGCCCGATCGTCGGGCGGCGGACGTGGGGCGGGGTCGTCGGCATCGACAGCCGCTACCGGCTGGTCGACGGCACGCTCGTGACGCAGCCGAAGTACGCCATCTGGATGGAGGGCCCGGGCTGGGACGTGGAGAACCACGGCGTCGAGCCGGACGTGGACGTGCAGCTCACCCCGGAGGACTGGGCGCAGGGCCGCGACCCGCAGCTGCAGACGGCGGTGCGGCTGGCGCTGGAGGCGCTGGAGCGCAGCCCGGCGGCGGCGCCGCCGGAACTGCCGGGCCAGCGGGCGGACCAGGCGGACCACGGGCAGCAGGCGGAGTAGCCGGAGCAGCGGCGGGGCACCGGGTACGGGCCGCGGGGTACCATGCGGCCCGTACCGCCCGACTCGTCCGAAGGAGGCCGGGAACATGGCCGGGGAGCCGCAGGCCGACTGCCTGTTCTGCAAGATCACCGCGGGGGAGGTGCCCGCGACCGTCGTCCGCGAGACCGCCACGACGATCGCCTTCCGCGACATCAATCCGCAGGCGCCCACCCACGTCCTGGTCATCCCCAAGGCCCACTACCCGGACGCCGGCAGCCTCGCCGCCGCCGACCCGCAGCTCATCTCCGACGTGCTGCGCGAGACCGCCGAGGTCGCCGCCGAGGACAAGGTCGTCGCCACCGGCTACCGCGTCGTGTTCAACACCGGCGCCGGCGCCGGCCAGACCGTCTTCCACGTGCACGCGCACGTGCTCGGCGGCCGCGGCCTGAACTGGCCGCCCGGGTAGCCCCGGTCTCCCCGGCGGTGTCCGCCCGCGAACTCGTCGTCCTCGGCACGGCCAGCCAGGTCCCCACCCGGCAGCGCAACCACAACGGCTACGTGCTGCGCTGGGACGGCGACGGCATCCTCTTCGACCCCGGCGAGGGCACCCAGCGCCAGATGCTGCGCGCCGGCGTGGCCGCGAACCACCTGAACCGCATCTGCGTCACCCACTTCCACGGCGACCACTGCCTCGGCCTGCCCGGCGTCGTCCAGCGCATCAACCTCGACCGCGTCCCGCACCCCGTCACCGTCCACTTCCCGGCCAGCGGGCGGCACTTCTACGAGCGGCTGCGGTACGCGAGTGCGTACCGGGAGACCGCGAAGATCGAGGCGGGCCCGGTCGACGGGGACGGCGTGGCCGCCGTCACGCCCGCGTACACCCTTGAGGCGCGCCGGCTGAACCACCCCGTGGACGCGTACGGCTACCGCCTCGTCGAGCCGGACGGCCGTCGCATGCTCCCCGGCCGGCTCGCCCGGGCGGGCATCGCGGGCCCGGACATCTCCCGGCTGCAGCGCGAGGGCTCGCTGCGGGGCGTGCGGCTGGAGGAGATGTCGGAGCCGCGCCGCGGGCAGCGGGTCGCGTTCATCATGGACACCGGGCTGTGCGAGGGCGTGTACGCGCTGGCCGAGGAGGCGGACCTGCTGGTCATCGAGTCCACGTTCCTGGGCACGGAGACCGCGCTGGCCGTCGAGTACGGGCACCTGACGGCGGCCCAGGCGGCGGGCGTGGCGGTCGCGGCGGGCGTACGGCACCTGGTGCTCACGCACTTCTCGCAGCGCTACCCGGACCCGGCGGACTTCGCGCGGGAGGCGCGGGAGGCGGGCTACGCGGGGCCGCTGACGGTCGCGACGGACCTGGGGCGGGTGCCGGTGCCGCCGCGGCGGTGAGGGCGGCACGGCGCGGGGGCCCGTGCGGGACGCGGTGCTCCCGCCGTCCCCTGTGCGGCGGGAGCACCGTGCGCGACACCCACGCCACCTTCGTGCGCGCCGCAGGGCGAGAAGGAGCGTCTGCCCCCCACGGGTCAGGCCGCGGGGTCGGCCGCCGGGCCCGCCCCCGTCTCCGTACGGGCGGGACGGCGGGCGCGGCGACGGGTGCGGACGAGCAGGGCCGCCGCGAGCAGTGCGGCGCAGAGCCCGGCGACCGCCGCCGGGTCCGCGGCGTCCACGGCGTCGGTGAGGGCCCGCTGGGCGGTGCCGGCCGCGTCGATCACGGGGTCGGTGGTGCCGGGGTCGTCCCTGGTGCGGATCTCGTACCAGCCGTAGTACGCCACGTAGGCGCCGACGACGAGGAGCACTCCGCCGCCGATCCGGGGGGTGGAGGCGCCGAGGCGGCGCAGGGGGGTGACGGCGGTCGTGCGGGTGAGCGCGACGCTGAGCGAGGCCGCACCGACGATCAGTCCCATCCCGGCGGCGTAGGCGGCGAACAGCGCGACGCCCTCCGCGGTGCTGCCGCTGCGGAAGGCGGAGACCACGATGGCGAGGAAGGGGGCGATGGTGCAGCCCAGGGACGCGGTGGCGTAGGCCATGCCGAACAGCACCATTGAGGGCAGGGAGCGGCTCAGCTTCGGTGCGCGCCGGAGTTTCGGGGCGAGGACGGACAGCTGGCGGCCGGCGAGCAGCCATGCTCCGGCGGCGGCGACGAGCAGGCCGAACGCGATGGTGAACCAGGGCAGGTGCCGCTGGACCTGTCCGGCGACGGGCTGGACGGCGAGGCCGAAGACGCCGAAGAGGGCGGCGAAGCCGGCGGTCATGGCCGCGGTGGCGGCGAGGGCGCGACCGACGGCGACGGTGCGGCCGGGCGCGTCGTCGCCGAGGACGAGGAGGGAGAGGTAGGCGGGCAGCAGGGCGAAGCCGCACGGGTTGACGGCGGCGAGCATCCCGGCGCCGAGCGCGAGGGCGAGCGGCAGGTCGGCCATGCCGGTTCAGCCGGTGACGTCGGAGAGCTTCTCCGCCAGGCCGTCGCCGCCGGGGAGCACCCCTTCGTAGACGGTCTCGCCGTCCTTGTCGAGGATCACGTAGACGCTCTGCTCGGTGATCTCGAACTTCTTCCAGATGTCCCCGGTTTCGTCGGCCAGATGCGGGAAGGCGCCGACCCCGGTGTCGGTGACGAAGCCCTGCATGGCGTCGCGCTTGTCGAGTCCGGCCACGCCGAGCACGTGGGCCCTGCCCTCGAACTCGGCTGCGACCTCGGCGGTTTCGGGGGCCTGGCCCTGGCAGACCGTGCACCACGGGGCCCAGAACCACAGCACGACGGGCTTGCCCGCGAGCGTCTTCGCGTCGAACGGGTCGCCGCCCACCGTGGTCCCGGTGAAGGCCAGCGCCTCGGGCACCTCCGCCGCCGGCCCCCCGCTGTCGCCGTCGTCGTTGCCGCCGTCGTCGGGCGGCTGTGCGGAGGAGGGAGCCGCCGAGGGGGAGGACCCCGCGTCGTCGGCGCGCGCGGGGTCCTGGCTGTCGCCGCATCCGGCGAGAGCGAGCAGGGCGGCGGCCAGGGTGGCCGGGAGAAGCGTACGGGCGCGCAAGGGGACTCCTCTGTGTCGTCTCGGTGGTGAAGGTAGCCCGCGGAGCCCGGGAGGGCAGCACATCTTTTCTTACGGATGAGTGACGTCGGGCCACGGCGTCCGTGAGCCGGCTGCGCGGGGGTGCTCCGGCCGAACCGGTGCCTCCGCCGCGCGCCCCGGGCCGTCGTCGCATATGGTCACGCACACACATTCCGACGCCTGGAGAGTCACCGCGATGCACGAGCGCTCCCCGAACGACGACCTCGACCCCCACTCCCGGGTGGACAGCACCGTGCCGCACTCGGCGCGGGTGTGGAACTACTGGCTCGGCGGCAAGGACAACTACGCCGTCGACCGCAAGGCGGGGGACGACATGCTCGCCATGGCCCCCGCCCTGGTCAGGTCGGCGCGTGAGGACCGGCTGTTCCTCAGCCGCTCCGTCCGGCTGCTCGCCGGCGAGCTGGGGATACGGCAGTTCCTGGACATCGGCACCGGCCTGCCCACGGCCGACAACACCCACGAGGCGGCCCAGCGCGCCGCCCCCGACGCCCGGGTCGTCTACGTGGACAACGACCCCCTGGTCCTCGCGCACGCCCGCGCCCTGCTCGCGAGCACTCCGGAGGGCGCCACCGCCTATATCGAGGCGGACGTGCACGATCCGCGGGAGATCCTGCGGAGCGCGGCACACACGCTGGACTTCACCAGGCCGGTCGCCGTCACCATGCTCGGCATCGTGAACCACATGCCCGACATCGAGGTGGCGCGGGCGGTCATCCGCCGGCTGATGGACGCGGTACCGCCGGGCAGCTATCTGGTGGTCTCCCACCCGACGACGGAGGTCGACACGGAGGCGATGCACCAGGTGGCGGAGCACTGGAACGGGCGCGGCAGCTCCCCGCTGGTCATCCGCTCGGCCGCCGAGGTCGAAACCCTCTTCGCCGGACTGGAGCTGCTGGAGCCGGGGGTCGTCTCCTGCCCCCGCTGGCGCCCGGCCCCGGAGGAGGCTCCGCAGGTCGGCACGCGCGCCGACGTCGCACACTACTGCGGCGTCGCCCGCAAGCACTGACGCGTCCGCGGAGGGCCGTTGTCAGTGGGCTGAGGCAGACTGATTTCAGCCGGACAGACCGGACAGAGAGGGTCCGGCCGGAGTCAGGAGGGAGGCCCCAGGTGACCACGCCCACCGGCCCGCCTGCCCCGTCGCCCGCGGCCGTGGACCCGCTGAAGCACGTGCGCGACCCGGCGGATCCGGCCATCGACGTGTATCTGACGGGGACGGTCTTCCTCGACATCGTCTTCACCGGCCTGGACAGCGCGCCCGTCCGCGGCACGGAGTCCTGGGCCCGCGGCATGGGCTCCAGCCCCGGCGGGGTGGCGAACATGGCGACGGCCCTCGCCCGCCTCGGCCTGCGCACGTCGCTGTCCGCCGCCTTCGGCGACGACGTCTACGGCGACCACTGCCAGGAGGCGCTGGCCGGCGAGGGCATCGACGTGTCCCTGTCGCGCACGTGCCGCGGCTGGCACTCGCCGGTGACCGTCTCCATGGCGTACGACGGCGAGCGCACCATGGTCTCCCACGGCCACGAGGCGCCGCCCCCGGACGAGCCCCCGAGCTGCCCGCCGGCCAGCCGCGCCTGCGTCGCCTCCCTCGACCCGGGCCGCCGGCAGCCGTGGATCGCGCAGGCCGCGCGGCACCGCAGCCGCGTCTTCGCCGACGTCGGCTGGGACGGCACCGGCCGCTGGGACCTGGCGGAGATACCGGAGCTGGCCCACTGCGAGGCGTTCCTGCCGAACGCCGCCGAGGCCATGCGCTACACCGGGACGGACTCGCCGCGCGCGGCCGCCCACGCGCTCGCCGCGCACGTGCCGGTGGTGGTGGTCACGATGGGCGCCGACGGGGCGTACGCGGTCGACGGCGCAACGGGGGAGAGCGCCGAGGTGCCGGCGATATCCGTGACCGCCCTGGACACCACCGGCGCCGGGGACGTGTTCGTCGCCGGCTTCGTCGCCACGTCGCTCGCCGGCTACCCGCTGGCCGACCGGCTGGCGCTGGCAGGGCTGACGGCGGCGCTGTCGGTGCAGGAGTTCGGCGGCTCGCAGTCGGCGCCGGGCTGGACGGAGGTGGCGGCCTGGTGGGAGCGGGTACGCACGGTCGAGGAACAGGACCCCCAGGCCCTCGCCCGGTACGCGTTCCTGGACGGCATCACGCCCTGCGCCCCCCGCCGCTGGCCGCTGCGCCGCGCGGTCCCGACGATCGGCTTCCGCCCGGAGCGGGCGGCCCCGTAGGGAGCGGCGGGTTTCGGCGCCCGCGCCGGGCCGGACCCCGGGGCCCGGTCAGGTGCGGGTCGTGGTGTGCACCTCGCCGTCGGGACCGGCCAGCAGGACCGGGGTGCCCGGGCCGCCGAGGTCGCGGACGGCGGCCAGGTCCGCGTCCGCCGGGGCCGCGGCCTCGGTGACGACCGCCGCGGCCTCCAGCGAGGTGGCGCCGCTGGCGACGGCCATCGCCACCGCCGTCTGCAGCGCCGTCAGCGGCAGGGAGTCCAGCGCCACGGTGCCGGCGACGTACGTACGGCCGGTGCCGTCCCGCACCGCCGCGCCCTCCGGCACGGCGTTGCGCGCGCGGGTGCTGCGGGCCAGGGTGACGATCTTGCGGTCCTCGGGGTCCAGCGGGCTGCTCTCGCTCATACCGGCGAGCATACGAACCCCCGGCCGCCCCCGCCCACGGGGCCACCCCTCAGCCCGCGATGTTGCGCAGGCCCTCCCGGCGCCCCTCCGGGGACGCCAGCCACCGCAGCTTCTCCGCGGTGTCCGTGCCCTCCGCCGCGTTGTGCAGCACGATCGTCAGATCCGGGCGGGCCGGCAGCTGCAGATGCGTGCTCTCCAGGAACAGCGTGCCCGCGAGCGGGTGCTCGACCTCCTTCGCCGTCTGCCCGGCGGCGGCCACGTCCCCGCTGCTCCACAGCTCGCGGAACTCCTCGCTCCGCTCCGCCAGTTCGTCCACGACCAGCCGGAAGCCCTCGTCGTCCAGCCGCTCCGCCATCGCCGCCCGGTACTCGGCGACCACGATCGGCGCCGTCTGCGCCCAGCGCGTCGAACGGGCCCGGTACACGGGGTCGGTGAAGAAGTTGACCAGGCAGTTCTCGGAGATCTCCGGCCGCATCCCGAAGATCACGGCCGCCGCGTCGTTGTACGCGATCGTGTTCCAGTAGGCGTCCATGATGTGCCCCGGGAGCGGCATCCAGCTGTCGATGACCCGCTTCAGCCCGTCGCACAGATGGTCCGGGGCGTACTCCGCCGTCCGCGGCGGCGGGTTGAGCCCGGCCAGCACGTACAGGTGCCGCCGCTCGACGTCGCCCAGCCGCAGCACCCGCGCCACCGCGTCGAGCACCTGCGGGGAGACCGTGATGTCCCGTCCCTGCTCCAGCCACTGGTACCAGCTGGCGCCCACGCCCGCGAGCACCGCGACCTCCTCGCGGCGCAGCCCCGGCGTGCGGCGCCGGGCGCCGCCGTCCGGCAGCCCCGCCTCGGCCGGGCTCACCCGCGCCCGCCGGGTCATCAGGAACTCGCGCAGCTCACGGTGCCGGCGGGACCTCATGCCGCCCCCGGACGGCGTGACGGTCGCTGCCATCGATCCCCCTCGTCCGTAGCTGGTGGTACGGCCACCAGGATAAGTTCCCGCTCCCCGGCCAACCGCGGGCCGCCGGACTCTGTTCCCATGCGATCCGAGACCACGACCCCGGCCGTCGGCGAGAAGACGGCCGCCCCGACCCCGGCCGCCGCCGCTCCCCCCGACGCCCCCGTCAGCTTCAGCGGGCGGGCCCGGCTGGTGCTCCTCGTCCTCTGCGCGTCCCAGTTCATGGTCGCGCTCGACTTCTCCATCCTCAACGTCGCCCTCCCCGAACTCGGCGCCGACCTCGGCCTCGGCCAGGCCAGCCTGCAGTGGGCCGTCACCGCCTTCGCCCTGCCCTCCGGCGGCTTCCTGCTGCTCTTCGGCCGCGCCGGCGACCTCTACGGCCGCCGCCGGCTCTTCCTCACCGGCCTCGTCACCTTCGCCGCGGCCTCCGTCCTCGCCACGTTCGCCTGGAACTCCGCCTCCTTCCTCGCCGGCCGCGCCCTCCAGGGCCTCGGCGCTGCCGCCCTCGTCCCCACCGGCATGGCCCTGCTCACCACCGGCTTCCCCGAGGGCCCGCGGCGCTCCCGGGCGCTGAGCATCATGGGCAGCATCATGGCGCTCGGCTTCACCGCGGGCATGCTCCTCGGCGGCGTGCTCACCGAGGCGTTCGGCTGGCGCTCCACGATGGCGCTGCTCGCGATCGCCGCCCTCGCCGTGCTGGCCGTGGCGCCCGGCGCGCTCGCCGAGAGCCGCCCCGACCGCCGCCCCCGGCTCGACGTCCCCGGCGCCGTCGCCGTCACCGGCGGCCTCCTCGCGCTGATCTACGCCCTGTCCACCGCCGCCGAGCACGGCTTCGGCCGGCCCGACGTGCCCCTCACCCTCGCCGCCGGCGCCGTGCTGCTCGCCGCGTTCGTCGCCGTCGAGGCCAGGACCGCCGAGCCGCTGGTGTCGCTGCCGCTGCTGCGCCGCCCGACGGTGGCGTGGGGCGCGCTCGGCGGGCTGGCCACGTTCTCGATGATGAGTTCCGTCGTCTTCCTCTGCACGCTCTACCTGCAGGAGATCCGCGGCATCAGCGCCCTCGACACCGGGCTGGTCTTCGGCGTCATGGGCCTGGCCGCCGCCGTCGGCGGCAGCGTCGCCCCGCGGCTGGTGGCCCGCTGGGGCCCGCACCGCACGCTGCAGGCGGGGCTGCTGGCGCAGGGCGTCACCACCGCGCCGCTGGTGCTCGTCGGCGGCTCGTCGGCCGGCGTGTGGCTGGTGACCGTCTTCGGCGCGGTCGCCGCGTTCTTCCACCTCTGGGCGATCGTCGCGTACGGGCTGACGGTGACCTCGGGGGTGCCCAACGAGCGGCAGGGGCTCGCCACCGGCGTCGTCACCAGCGCCCAGCAGCTCGGCATGACCGTCGGCATCCCGCTGCTCAGCGCCCTGGCGGCGAGCCGGAGCGGGCTGCTCGACGGCGTGCGGCTGGGCCTGGCGGCCGACGCCGCGGTGCTGGTCGCGGTGGCGTTGCTGACCGCGGCGGGCCTGCGCCGCGGAGCCGCCCGCGCGGCGGCGTAGCGGGGGGGGCGCGGGCCCGGCGGGCGGAACGCGCCGGGCCCGCGCCCCCACGCGACGCCGTACGGGCGCGGGAGGACGCCCGCACCGTACGGAACGGCCCCGCCGCTACGCCCCTTCCCCGTCCTCCTCCGCCACCACCCGCACCGGCTCCACCAGCACCGTCACGATCCTGTTCCGCCGCCCCGCCGGCGACTCCGCCGTCAGCCGCAGCGCCCGCAGCCCCGGGTCCGACCCGTCGTGCGTCACGTCGACCTCCGCCGTCGCCCCCGCGATCGGCACCCGCCCCAGCTGCTTCGCCAGCAGCCCGCCGACGGTCTCCACGTCCTCGTCGTCCAGCTCCAGGTCGTACAGCTCGCCCAGGTCGCCGATGTCCAGCCGGGCCGTGACCCGGTAGCGCCCGCCGCCCAGCTCCGCCGCCGGCGGCAGCTCCCGGTCGTACTCGTCGGTGATCTCGCCGACGATCTCCTCCAGGATGTCCTCGATCGTCACGATGCCCGCCGTCGAGCCGTACTCGTCGATGACGACCGACACGTGGATCCGCTGCCGCTGCATCTCCCGCAGCATGTCAGCGGCCCTCTTGGTGTCCGGCACGAACGCCGCCGGCCGCATCGCCGTCGACACCAGCTCCGCCTCGGCCTCCCGGCTGATGTGCACCTTCCGCGCCAGATCCTTCAGATACACCACGCCGACGACGTCGTCCTCGCTCTCGCCCGTCACCGGGATCCGCGAGAAGCCGGAGCGCAGCGCGAGCGTCAGCGCCTGCCGGATCGTCTTGTACCGCTCGATGGTCACCACGTCCGTCCGCGGCACCATCACCTCGCGCACCAGCGTCTCGCCGAGTTCGAAGACGGAGTGGACCATGCGCCGCTCGTCGTCCTCGATCAGCGACTCCTTCTCCGCCAGGTCCACCATCGCGCGCAGCTCCGCCTCCGAGGCGAACGGGCCCTGGCGGAATCCCCGGCCGGGGGTCAGCGCGTTGCCGAGCAGGATCAGCAGCCGCGGCACCGGCCCCATCACCCGCGCCAGCGGCAGCAGCACGTACGCGGCGGCCGTGGCCGTCACCGCCGCGTGCTGCCGCCCGATGGTGCGCGGCGAGACCCCGATCGCCACGTACGAGACGAAGACCATCGCGGCGATCGCGACCGTCAACGCCTCCCAGGTACGGTCGAAATAGCGCAGGCAGCCGTACGTGACGAGCGCGCCCGCCGCCATCTCGCAGCCCACCCGCACCAGCAGCGCCACGTTCAGATAGCGCACCGGGTCGGACGTCACCGCCAGCAGCTTCGCCGAACCGCGCCGCCCGGCCCGCACCGAGTCCTCGGCGGCGATCCGCGTCGTACGCGCCAGCGCGGTCTCCGCGCACGACGCCAGCCAGCCGATCCCCACGAGCACGACCGCCGCGGCGATCAGCCGGGCGGTCATCGCTCTGTCGGCGCGGGTGACGGCCCGGTCGCGCCGCGCTCGGCGCGCCAGCCGTCGACGATCGCCTTCTGCAGGCCGAACATCTCGGCCTTCTCCGCGGCGTCCTCGTGCTCGTACCCGAGGAGGTGCAGCACCCCGTGCACGGTGAGCAGCTGCAGCTCCTCGTCCATGGAGTGCCGGGTCGGCGCCGCGGCGCCCTGCCGCCGGGCGACGTCGGGGCACAGGACGACGTCGCCGAGGAGCCCCTGCACGGGCTCCTCGTCGTCCTTGGCGGGCGGACGCAGCTCGTCCATGGGGAACGACATCACGTCCGTCGGCCCCGGCTCGTCCATCCACTGCACGTGCAGCTGCTCCATCGCGGCCGGGTCGACGAGGATCACCGACAGCTCGGACAGCGGGTGGACGCGCATCCGCGCCAGCGCGTACCGGGCGACGTCGAGCACGGCCTCCTCGTCGGCCTCGGCCCCGGATTCGTTGTTGACCTCGACGGACACGGGTCTACGCCTTGCCGTTCCTGTCGTCGCCGGTGGTGACGTCGTACTTGTCGTACGCCTCGACGATGCGGCTCACCAGCTTGTGCCGGACGACGTCGTGGCTGGTGAGCGTGGAGAAGTGCACGTCCTGCACGTCGCCCAGGATGCCCTGCACCTGGCGCAGCCCGCTGCGCGTCCCGCCGGGCAGGTCGACCTGGGTGATGTCACCGGTCACGACGATCTTGGAGTTGAACCCGAGCCGGGTGAGGAACATCTTCATCTGCTCGGGGTTCGTGTTCTGCGCCTCGTCGAGGATGATGAACGCGTCGTTCAGGCTGCGGCCGCGCATGTACGCCAGGGGGGCGACCTCGATCGTGCCCGCGGCCATCAGGCGGGGGATCGAGTCCGGGTCCAGCATGTCGTGCAGCGCGTCGTACAGCGGGCGCAGGTACGGGTCGATCTTCTCGTACAGCGTGCCGGGCAGGAAGCCGAGCCGCTCGCCGGCCTCGACCGCGGGGCGGGTCAGGATGATGCGGTTGACCTGCTTGGACTGCAGGGCCTGGACCGCCTTGGCCATGGCGAGGTAGGTCTTGCCGGTGCCGGCGGGGCCGATGCCGAAGACGATGGTGTGCTTGTCGATGGCGTCGACGTAGCGCTTCTGGTTGAGCGTCTTCGGGCGGATCGTCTTGCCGCGGTTGGACAGGATGTTCTGCGTCAGGACCTCGGAGGGTGCGTGGTGGCCGCCGGCCTCGTCGTCGCGGTCGGACTTGAGCATGGCGATCGTGCGCTCCACCGCGTCCTCCGTCATGGGGGCTCCGGTGCGCAGGACGAGCAGCATCTCGTCGAAGAGCCGCTGGACGAGGGCCACTTCCTCGGGGGCGCCGACGGCGCTGACCTCGTTTCCCCGCACGTGGATGTCGGTGCCGGGGAACGCCTTCTCGATGACCCGCAGGAGGGAGTCTCCGGAGCCCAGCACGGTCACCATGGGGTGCTTCGCCGGGACGGTGATGTGGGCGCGGGCTTGTCCCTCTTCGGGGCTGCGGCTTACGGGTGTCTGTGTCATGGGCCGGCCCTCGGGCCTGAATCTCATCCCACTTCTCGGCTCGCGTAACGGGAGAAGGGCCCGCCGGACGGAACCGCGCCCGGCGCCCCGGCGCCTGCTCCACGCGCAGGCCCTGACGCCATCGTAACGGGGCGGGGTGCGGCTGTGGCCAGTGAGTTTCGAGGACGGTACGCCAGACGTGTGGGGGCCTGCTCAGGGGCCACCGCGGTACCAGGGCAGGACCCGGTGACCGCGCGGCTACGCCGCCGGGGGCGCCTCCCGGAACGCCGCCGCGAACTCCGCGACCGCCCGCCGCCCGTCGTCCGCCCGCCACACCAGCGCCAGCTCGCACGGCGCCAGCCCCCGCACCGGCACCGACACGACGTCCGGCCGCGGGTACAGCCGCGCGTTGCCTCCGCCAGCAGCACCACGCCCAGCCCGGCGCCCACCGCCTCGAACACCTCCTCCGGCGACGAGGCCTCCAGCCCCACCACCGGCTCCCGCCCGCCCCGCTCCGCCGTGCCGAGCCAGAACTCCCGCAGCGGCCCCGCCGACCGCGGCAGCGCCACGAACGGCTCGTCGAGCAGCTCCGCGAAGTCCACCTCGGCCCGCCCCGCGAAGCGGTGCCCCGCCGGCAGCGCCACCCACCGGTCCTCCCGTACGAGCACCTTCGCGGTCAGCTCCGCGCCCACGCCCGGCACCGGCAGCCAGCAGAACGCCGCGTCGACGCCCCCGCCGGCGAGCCCCGCGGTGGGGTCCTCCCAGTTCACCAGCCGCAGCGAGATCAGCCAGCCGCGCTCGCGGAACCGGCCCAGCACCTCGCGCTGCAGGTCCCGCCCCACCGCCGTCTGCATGCCCACCGCCAGCGACTCCGCGGGCCCGGCCGTCCGCGCGGCCCGTACCGCCTCCGTCCAGCCCGCGATCAGCTCGCGCACCGCCGGGAGCAGCGCGGCGCCCTGCGGGGTGAGCGCCACGCTGCGGGCCCGGCGCTCGAAGAGCGGGTAGCCGAGCTGCCGCTCCAGCGCCCTGACCTGCTTGGACAGGGCGGGCTGCGAGACGTAGAGGCGCTCGGCGGCGCGGGTGAAGCTCAGCTCCTCCGCGACCGCCGCGAAATAGCGGAGATCGCGTACATGGACGTCCATAGCTATCGGTTATAGCTGTAGGTCTTGGACGCCGCCACGGGATTCCGCGGAGGCTGGCGGGCATGACGACAGCTTCGAACACCCTTCCCGTCCGCACTCTCGGCTCCCTCGAAACCCCGGCGATCGGCTACGGCGCGATGGTGCTCTCGCCCGGCGTGTACGGCGAGACCGACGACGAGCGCGGCGTCGCGGCGGTCCGCGCGGCGCTCGACGCCGGCGCCACCCATGTCGACAGCTCCGACGCCTACGGCCCCGACGGCCACAACGAGCGCCTCCTCGGCCGGGCCCTGGCCGGCCGGCGCGACGAGGCGGTGGTGGCGACGAAGTTCGGGCTGAGCCTGCCCGAGGGCGCCGAGGGCCGGGCGCATCCGGTCGGCTACGCCTTCGGCAACCTCGTCGTCAACGCCGAGCCGCGGTACGTGCGCGGCTACGCCGAGAGTTCGCTGCGCAACCTGCGGACCGACCGCATCGACCTGTACTACGCGCACTTCCCCGACCCGGCGGTGCCGATCGAGGACACGACGGGCGCGATGGCGGAGCTGGTCGCCGAGGGCAAGGTCCGCCACCTGGGCCTGTCCAACGTCACCGCGGAGCAGCTGCGCCGCGCGCACTCCGTGCACCCGGTCGCGGCGGTGCAGGCGCAGTGGTCGATGTGGACGCCGGTCGACCCGGACCTGCACGCCGCCGCGCGGGAGCTGGGCGTGGGCGTGGTGGCCTGGGGGCCGCTGGGCACGGGCTTCCTCACCGGCTCCGTGACGGACGTGGCGGACGGCGACTTCCGCCGCAACATCGGCGCCTTCGACGCGGCGAACCTCAGGGCCAACCACGACCGCTTCGCGCCGCTGCGCGCGGTCGCCGCCGACGTGGGGCTCACCCCGGGGCAGCTGGCGCTGGCCTGGCTGCTGCACCAGGACGACCACGTCGTGCCGATTCCGGGCAGCCGGACGCCGGCGCACATCGAGGAGAACGTGGCGGCGGCGCGCGTCGAGCTGCACGCCGACACCCTGGCGCGGATCGGCGGGATCCTCGCCGGGCTGGCCCCGGAGGGCGGGGCGCGGCTGCTGGACGGGTAGGACCCGGCGCCGGGCGGGTGCCGGCGGCCCCGGCCGGGTGCGGGCGGCGCGGGCGGCATGGGCGTGCGGGCGGCGCGGGCCGGGCGGTCGGGGAGAATGCTCTTCATGACCGCCTCTGACTCCGGGCACCGCTCCGGCTTCGCCTGCTTCGTCGGCCGGCCCAACGCCGGCAAGTCGACCCTGACCAACGCGCTGGTCGGCCAGAAGGTGGCCATCACCTCCAGCCGCCCGCAGACGACCCGGCACACCGTGCGCGGCATCGTCCACCGCCCCGACGCGCAGCTGGTGCTCGTCGACACCCCCGGCTACCACAAGCCGCGCACGCTCCTCGGCCGGCGGCTCAACGACGCGGTGCGCGGCACCTGGGCCGAGGTCGACGTGATCGGCTTCTGTGTGCCGGCGGACGAGAAGGTCGGGCCGGGCGACCGGTTCATCGCCGGCGAGCTGGCCGCGCTGCGGCGTACCCCGAAGGTCGCCGTCGTCACCAAGACGGACCTGGCCGACCCCGACACGGTCGCGGCGCAGCTGGTGGCCGTGGACCGGATGGCCAAGGACCTGGGCTTCGAGTGGGCCGAGCTGGTGCCGGTCTCGGCGGTCGAGGACAAGCAGGTCGGCCTGCTCGCCGACCTGCTGGTGCCGCTGCTGCCGGAGGGCCCGGAGCTGTACCCGGACGGCGAGCTGACCGACGAGCCGGAGCAGGTGATGGTCGCCGAGCTGATCCGGGAGGCGGCCCTGGAGGGGGTGCGGGACGAGCTGCCGCACTCGATCGCGGTGGTGGTGGAGGAGATGGAGCCGCGCGAGGACCGCCCGGCGGACCGGCCGCTGCTGGACATCCACGCCAACCTGTTCATCGAGCGCGACAGCCAGAAGGGGATCGTGATCGGGCCGAAGGGCCGGCGGCTGAAGGAGATCGGCACGCAGGCCCGCGGGCACATCGAGGCGCTGCTGGGCACGCCCGTGTACCTCGACATCCATGTGAAGGTCGCCAAGGACTGGCAGCGGGACCCGAAGAAGCTGCGCCGGCTGGGCTTCTGAGCGGGGGGCGCGCGGAGGCGCGCCGGTCCCGTGCACGAGCCGTACGAGCCGGGCGGCCGGCGTACGCGCCGGGCCGGGCCGCACGCGCGCGGCCGTACGGTACGCGGCCGTGTGGTGCGCGCCGGCCGCGGTCGGCGCGTACCGCCGCTCAGGACGGCGTGCGCGCCGACGTCAGCAGCCGCTCCACGTCCGCCCCGGGCAGCTGCAGCGCGTCCCCGACCACCACCAGCGTCTCCCACTCCGGCGGCGTGTACGCCCCGTCCGCCAGCGCGATGCGCGCGCCGCCCAGCAGGATCGACTCCCGCCCCGCGGGCACCAGGTGCGGCGTCAGCGGGGCCAGCGTCTCGTGCAGCTCCGCCTCGAAGTTCCGCCGCTCCGCGGGGCTTTCCGCGCACAGGTCGGGCATCCGCCCGGAGTCGGCCTCGATGGCGGCCAGCAGCGTCAGCAGCTGCTCCTCCGTGCAGTCGCCGTACCCCGCGGTGCGGACCGCGGCGACGGCGGCGCCGCGGACGGCGGGGGAGGAGGTGCCGCCGGCGTGGAGCACGGCGAGCGCCACGGCGTGCGTGGCGTCGCGCAGCAGCAGCGCGAAGCGGGTGGAGGTGGGTTCGGCGAGGGCGGCGGGGGCGAAGTGCCCGCCGCAGTCGGCGCATTCGACGACGGGGCCGGCGTCGCCGCGCGGCAGCACGGGTAGGCCGAGGACGGTGAACCACCGTCTGCCGCTGAGCCGGCGGTAGTTGCGGTCGCCGCCGCAGCCGGGGCAGAAGAACTCACCGTCGGACTCGGTGTGCCAGGACGTCCGCACGCCGGCGAACCGGCGGAGGAAATGCGTCACGTCGACCTCCATCACGCTTCGGCAACGCTGCCGCGCTGACGTGATGCTAACCACACCGGCCGACATCGTCAGCCCTCGTACACGTCAACCGGTGCGAACGAGCCGCGCCCCGCGCCCCCCGGCCGCGGTCGGCGGTGGGCGCGGGGCGCGGCGGTGCTCCCGGCGGTGCTCGCGGCGGCCGTCAGCGGGCGGCGCGGTTGACGGCGGAGACGACCGCCTTCAGCGACGCGCGCGTGGTGTTCGCGTCGATGCCGATGCCCCACAGCACCTTGCCGTCGACGGCCACCTCGATGTACGAGGCCGCCTGCGCGCTGGCGCCCTCGCTCATCGTGTGCTCCTGGTAGTCCAGGAGCCGGGCGTCGATGCCGATGCCCTGCAGGGCGTGGAAGAACGCGGAGATCGGGCCGTTGCCGGTGCCGACCAGGGTGGTCTCGGCGCCGTCGACGTCGGCCCGCACGGTGAGGGTGTCGACGCCGTCGCGGTCGGTGGTCGTCTGCCCGCCCCGCAGCTGGATGCGCCCCCAGGGGTTGCCGGGGTTGGGCAGGTACTCGTCGCGGAAGGTGTCCCAGATCTGCGCCGGGGTGACCTCGCCGCCCTCGGCGTCGGTCTTGACCTGGATGATCTGGGAGAACTCCACCTGCATGCGCCGCGGCAGGTCGAGGTGGTGGTCGTGCTGCAGCACGTACGCCACGCCGCCCTTGCCGGACTGCGAGTTGACGCGGATGACCGCCTCGTAGGAGCGGCCCACGTCCTTGGGGTCGATGGGCAGGTACGGCACCGCCCACGCCATCTCCGCGACGGGCTTTCCGGCCTGCCGCGCCTTCGCCTCCATCGCCTCGAAGCCCTTCTTGATGGCGTCCTGGTGGGAGCCGGAGAAGGCGGTGTAGACGAGGTCGCCGACGTAGGGGTGGCGGGGGTGGACGCCCATCTGGTTGCAGTACTCGTAGGTGCGCCGGATCTCGTCGATCTCCGAGAAGTCGATCATCGGGTCGACGCCCTGCGAGAACAGGTTCATGCCCAGGGTGACCAGGTCGACGTTGCCGGTCCGCTCGCCCTGCCCGAACAGGCAGCCCTCGATGCGGTCGGCGCCCGCCATGAGCGCCAGCTCGGCGGCGGCGACGGCGGTGCCGCGGTCGTTGTGCGGGTGGACGGACAGGCAGACGTGTGCGCGGCGGGACAGGTTCCGCGACATCCACTCGAAGCGGTCGGCGTGCGTGGACGGCGTGGAGCGCTCCACGGTGGCCGGCAGGTTGAGGATGATCTCGCGGCCGTCCTCGGGCTGCCAGACGTCCATGACGCCCTCGCAGACCTCCAGCGCGAAGTCCAGCTCGGTGTCGGTGAAGATCTCCGGGCTGTACTGGTAGCCGAAGACGGTGCGGTCGTCGAGCAGCTTCTCGGCGTACTCCACGACCAGCCGGGTGCCGTCGACGGCGATCTGCTTGACCGCGTCGCGCGAGCCGCGGAAGACGACCTCGCGCCAGACGGGCGCGGTCGCGTTGTACAGGTGGACGGTCGCGCGGTGGGCGCCGTGCAGCGACGCCACGGTGCGTTCGATCAGCTCCTCGCGCGCCTGGGTCAGGACGGAGATCGTCACGTCCTCGGGGATGGCGCCGTCCTCGATGATGGAGCGTACGAAGTCGAAGTCGGTCTGCCCGGAGGAGGGGAAGCCGACCTCGATCTCCTTGTAGCCCATGCGTACCAGCAGGTCGAACATGGCGCGTTTGCGCGTCGGCGACATGGGGTCGATCAGGGCCTGGTTGCCGTCGCGCAGGTCGGTCGACAGCCACCGCGGGGCGCGGGTGATGCGGTTGCCCGGCCAGGTGCGGTCGGGGATGTCGACGGCCTCGTACGGGCGGTAGCGGTGCACCGGCATGCCGGAGGGCTGCTGCCGGACGGTGGCGGCGGTGACGGGGGTACCGCGGCCGACGGTGTTACCGGGGTGGTCCATGGTGACGTGGGCTCCTTCGCGCGAGCTGGTTCGTCGACCGACGGGTGGCAGCACCAGACTCCGCGGGGAGGGGGTCGGTCTACGACTGCAGACCCTCGCCGCGGCGGCTAAGAAGAAGCAGCCCGTAACGCACGATGCCGACCAATGTAGCCGAGCGCGCCGACGACGGCCGATCAGTATCACGATGCGAGACCCCGCGCAGAGCCCCGCCACCCGAAATCGCTAACATCCGCTGCGAGGAGTGACAACACTATTACTTAGTGCCACATTGCGAGCCATGGACGCCACCTCACGCACCCCGGTCTTCTGCACCATCGTGCCGCCGCACATCCTCGACAAGCTGGCCCGCGGCGCCGACCCGGACCTGGCCGACCGCGCGCGCCGCACCCTGGAGCGCGACGCCCTGCAGCGCACCCGCCGCCGCATCACCACCGTCCGCGCCGCCGCCCCGCCGGCCGCGCGCACGGCGCCGGAGGACGCGACGCCCGAGCGCACGGTCTACGACGCCCGCGGAACCCAGGACCTGCCCGGCACCGAGGTCCGCGGCGAGGGCGCGGAACCCGTCGAGGACGCCACGGTCAACCGCGCCTACGACGGCCTCGGCGCCACCTTCGACCTGTTCCTCAGCGGCTTCGCGCGCGACTCCGTCGACGGCGCCGGACTGCCGCTGAACGCCACCGTCCACTACGGCGAGGACTACGGCAACGCCTTCTGGGACGGCGAGCAGATGGTCTTCGGCGACGGCGACGGCGAAGTGTTCCTCGACTTCACCCGCTCCCTCGACGTCATCGGCCACGAACTGACCCACGGCGTCACCCAGTACACCGCGAACCTGGAGTACTTCGGCCAGTCCGGCGCGCTCAACGAGTCGGTCTCCGACGTCTTCGGCTCCCTCGTCAAGCAGTACGTCCAGGGCCAAGCCGCCACCGACGCCGACTGGCTCATCGGCGCCGACCTGCTCGCCCCCGGCGTCTCCGGCACCGCGCTGCGCTCGATGAAGGCCCCCGGCACGGCCTACGACGACGACGTCCTCGGCCGCGACCCGCAGCCGGCGACCATGGCGGACTACGTCCACACCTCCGCCGACAACGGCGGCGTCCACATCAACTCCGGCATCCCCAACCACGCCTTCTACCTGCTGGCCACCGACCTCGGCGGCAACGCCTGGGAGGCCGCCGGCCGCATCTGGTACGACGTGCTGACCGCCGGCGGCCTCCCCACCGACGCCGACTTCGCCGCGTTCGCCGCCGCCACCGTCACCGCCGCCGAGGCCCGCTACGGCGACGGCGACGAGCGCGCCGCGGTGCTCGGGGCGTGGTCGAAGGTCGGCGTCCCCACCGACGCGGAGGCCACCGTGCCCCGCCAGACCCCGGCCCCGGAGGGTGCCCCGCCGCCGGCGGGGTAGGGGTGGGCTGCGCGTCACCTCGCCGGTGGCCGGAGCGCCCGCGGGCTTCGCCCGGCGCGCGTCGTATCCGCGCGCCCGGCGTGCCCGCGCGTCCGCCGGCGTCAGGGCGTGCGGGCCTGCGCCTCCTGCTGGACCTCGTTGGGGATGGCGCCGCCGAAGCGGCGGTCGCGGGAGGCGTACTCCACGCAGGCCCGCCACAGGTCCCGGCGGTCGAAGTCGGGCCACAGGATGTCCTGGAAGACCATCTCGGCGTAGACGCTCTGCCAGATCAGGTAGTTGGAGGTGCGCCGCTCGCCGGAGGGCCGGATGAACAGGTCCACGTCCGGCATGTCCGGGTGGTAGAGGTACTTCGCGAAGGTGCGCTCGCTGACCTTCCTGGGGTCGAGCCGGCCGGCGGCGACCTCGTGGGCGATGGCGGCGGCGGCGTCGGCGATCTCGGCCCGGCCGCCGTAGTTGACGCACATGTAGAGGGTCATCGCGTCGTTGCCGCGGGTCTGCTCCTCGGCAACCTGGAGTTCCTGGACGACGCTCTTCCAGAGCTTGGGCATGCGCCCGGCCCAGCGGATGCGTACGCCCATGGCGTCGAGTTCGTCGCGGCGGCGGTGGATGACGTCGCGGTTGAAGTTCATCAGGAAGCGCACCTCGTCGGGTGAGCGTTTCCAGTTCTCGGTGGAGAAGGCGTACACGGAGAGGTTCTTCACGCCCAGTTCGATGCAGCCCTTGACGACGTCGAGGACGACGGACTCGCCGACCTTGTGGCCCTCGGTGCGCGGCAGGCCGCGCTCCTTGGCCCAGCGGCCGTTGCCGTCCATGACGATCGCGACGTGCCCGGGCACCAGCTCGCCCGGCAGCTTCGGCGCCTGGGCGCCGGAGGGGTGCGGCTCGGGCGCCTTGTACGCGCTGCGCCGCCGCGTCAGGGAAGTGCCGCGCATCCCTCGTCGTGCCATGTGCCGTGCTCTCCCGTTCCTCGACGTGGCCGTCGTCCCGCTGCTCCGCGGGCGGCCGCCGGCCGCCCGCCTCTTGCCCGCCTCCTGCCCGCTGCGCGGCGCCCGAGTCCCCCCGGCTACCTCTCGACGTGGCGCAGCGAGCGCAGACCCCGCTCCAGATGCCAGTGCAGATAGGCCGAGACGAGGCCGCTGCCTTCTCTGACGTGATGCGTGCCACAGCGGTCGGCGGTCTGCCAGTCGCCGGTCAGGAGTGCGCCGAGCAGCGCGAGCACCTCGGGCGACGGTACGACGCTACCGGGGACCCGGCAATCACCGCACAGCACTCCCCCCGCCGTGACGGAGAAGAACCGGTTGGGCCCGTCGAGGCCGCAGCGGGCGCAGTCGCGGAAGCTGGGGGCGTAGCCGTTGACGGCGAGGGAGCGCAGCAGGTAGGCGTCGAGGACCAGCTCGGGGGCGTGGGCGCCGCCGGCGAGGGTGCGCAGTGCGCCGACGAGCAGCAGGTACTGCTGGGTCGCGGGCTCGCCTTCCTGGTCGGCGAAGCGTTCGGCGGTCTCCAGCATGGCGGTGCCGGCGGTGTAGCGCGCGTAGTCGCCGACGATGGCGGCGCCGTAGGGGGCGATGGTCTCGGTCTGGGTGCACATGGGCAGGCCGCGGCCGACCAGGTCGCTGCCGCGGGCGAAGAACTGCACGTCGACGTGGCAGAAGGGCTCCAGCCGGGCCCCGAACTTCGACTTGGTGCGCCGTACGCCGCGCGCCACGGCGCGGACGCGGCCGTGGCCGCGGGTGAGCAGCGAGATGATCCGGTCCGCCTCGCCCAGCTTCTGGGTGCGCAGCACGATGCCGTCATCGCGGAACAGGGTCATGCGCCCATTCTTGCCTACGCGGCCGGTTTCCCGCCCCGCCGGTGCCCGCCCGGAGCCGGACGGGCCCCGGGGCGGGACGGGCCCGGGCGCCGTCGCCCGGGCCGGCCCCGCCGGAGCGGTGCCGCGGTGTTACCGCGGGTCGACGGTGTCGAGCGGCAGCCGGAGCCGCTGCCCCCTGGGCACGTCGGCGTTGCCGTTGCGGACGCCCCGCAGCTCGCCGGGGCTGAGGGCGCGGTCGTAGACGCGCATGTCGTCGAGGTAGCCGTGGAATCGGTTGGCGCCGTCGAGGCGCTGGCCGATGTCGATGCCGCCGATGCCGAACTCCTTGCCGGCGGTGGGCGAGCCGGGCGGGGCGTCGGCGGCGAAGGCGGTGCCGTCGACGCTGAGGGTGAGCTTGCCGCCGGCGCGCTGCAGGGTCACAAAGTGGAAGGCGTTGTCGTTGTACGCCCCCGTGGTCTGGACGCTCACCGCGGCCTGCTCCATCTGCATGCGGGCGATGATGCGGTCCCGCTCGGGTTCGGCGCGCAGCCAGACGGACGGGGCGTTGCCGCCGACCCCGTAGGCCCACATGATCGCGTGCGCGCCGTTGGTGCGGCCGTACTTGAACCAGCCGGTCCAGGTGAAGTCGCCGTCACCGACGTCGAGGGAGTCGTTCCACGGGACCTCGACGCGGGCGTCGACGTGGTCGTCGGCGTTGTCGAGGTAGAGGGAGTTGCCGAACCTGCCGGGGCGCAGGACGGAGCTGCCGCGGACGTAGGCGGTGTTGTCGCTGCGCGAGACGTCGGGCGTGGTCGCGCCCGGGGCGGGAGCCGGCTGCGGCGGCGGGTCCTCCTGCGGCTGGTCGAGGAAGGCGTCGTTGAAGCGGGCCCAGCGGATCGTCTCGTACGGGCTGGCGGTGCCGGCCTCGTAGAGGAGGCCGACGCGGTCCTCGGCCAGCTCGACCATGTCGGAGTAGGCGGTGGGGCCCCAGTGGATGACGCGGCCCTCCTGCCAGGGCTCCCAGGTGCGGCCGTCGTCGTGGGAGGCCCGTACGGACATGACCTTGCGGTCGGCCGGGTGCGCGGGCAGCGAGGCGAGGACCTCGTCGCCGTGGCGCAGGGTGGCGCCCTGCACGACGGGGCTGACGAGGCTGGGGGTGATCTCGAAGGGCGCGTCCCAGGTGACGCCGCCGTCGCTGCTGACGGCGGCGGCGCGGTTGCCGGGGTCGGTGCCGCGTTCGTCGCGGGCGGCGGCGTACACGGAGCCGTCCTCGCGCTCGAACAGGCTGAGTTCCTGGGGTTTGACGTCGGGCGGCTGGGTGCCGCGGGTGTCGTCGGCGCCCAGCTTCCAGTTCAGGCCGCCGTCGTCGCTGTACACCAGGTGGGCGCCCTGGCGGCCGTCGAGGCCCTGGTGGTTGCCGCCGACGAGCAGGCGGCCGGCGTGCTCGCCGGTGGCGAGCTGGAGTCCGTGGCCGGGGCCGGTGGCGTACCAGCGGTCCCACTCGGGCCTGGACAGCTCGGCGGCCATGGAGCGGGCGGGGGTCCAGGTGCGGCCGTTGTCGGTGGAGTGCTGCAGGTAGGGGGTACGCCTGGTGTCGTCGGCGCCGGGGTTGTGGGTGCTGAGGAGGGAGATGCGGCCGCTCTCGCGGTCGACGACGGGTGCGGGGTTGCCGCGGGTGTCGCCGTCGCCGGAGAGGACGACCTGCGACGCGGTCCAGGTGTCGCCGCCGTCGGTGGAGCGGCGCAGCACGATGTCGATGTCGCCCTTGTCGCTGCAGCTGTCGACGCGGCCTTCGGCGAAGGCGAGGAGGGTGCCGTCGGCGGCTTCGACGACGGCGGGGATGCGGTAGCAGGAGTAGCCGCCGGTGCCGCCCTGGTAGAGCACCTCCTCGCGGAACTCCGGGGCGGCCTGCGGGGACCGCTGCGCGGCGGCGTGCGGGGCGAGTGCGGTCAGTGTGGTGCCGAGGACCGCGGCGCAGGCGGCGAGGACGGCGGTGCGCCGGGGGCGGGGGCTTCTTCGTCGGGACCGGTCCTGGGCGGGTGGCGCGAGGCGTGGCTGCATGGGTGCGACTCGCTTTCGTCGGGGGATTCGTCCGGTTACGCAGACAGTTGGATAGCCCATGTCCTACGTAGGACGTGGGATGTCCATCGGCGTAACTTAGAGGCGGCCCCTCGTACGGTCAAGAGTTCGTATGGAGCAACCCGCGGTTCCCCCGCCGCACATGCCTGCGCCGCTCATCCGACGCCGCGCATCGCCTTCCCGGCGCGCGCCTCGATGCCGCGGAAGTGGGTGGTCATCGCGGCCTGTACGCGCTCGCGGTCGCGCGCCCGCAGCGCGGCGACGATCTCCTTGTGCCGGCGGGCGGTGCCCGTCGGCGAGGGGTCCTTGGCCCAGCCGCGGGCGCCGGCCACGCGGTGGAAGACGTTCCAGAACGCCCCGAGGAGCTGCGGGACCAGGGTGTTGCCTATCGAGCGGTAGAGCACCTCGTGGAACTCGCGGTCCTCCTCGGGGAAGACCTCACCCTGCCCGGCCCGGGTCATCATGCGCGCGACGATGGCGTCCAGCTCGTCCAGGTCTTCCTCCGGGATGCTCTTCACCACCCGGCTGACCAGGCCCTCTTCGAGTATTTCGCGGACCTGGAGGATCTCGGTGAGGGCGTGGGCGTCGTCGCCGCCGAGCTGCACCAGGGTGCGGAACGTCAGCCCGTCGGCGAGCGGCGTGAGCGACGCCTCGCCGACGTACGTGCCGTACCCGTGGCGGATCTCGACGATGTCGAGGGCCTGCAGCGCCTTGAGCGCCTCGCGTACGGAGTTGCGGCTCACCCCCAGGTCGTCCATCAGCTCGGTCTCGGTGGGCAGCACCGCGCCGGGGCGCAGTCCCCGGTCGAGGATCAGCTGCATGATCTCGCGCTGGATCTGGCCGCCCATGCGCTTCCTGCGGTCCGAACGCGGCTGGGGGTGCTTCAGCTCCTGGGGCATGGCGGTATCGTACGCACAAGGAGGGACATCCTACGTGTGATACGTGAGGTTCATCCGGAAGATGCGGAAGATCCGGGAGTGATCAGCCCGGATTCGTAGCCGATGACGACCAGCTGCGCCCGGTCACGCGCCCCCACCTTGCCCATGATCCGGCTCACATGGGTCTTGGCCGTCAGCGGCGACAGCGCCAGCGCCTCGGCGATCTCGGTGTTGTTCAGCCCGCGGGCCACGAGCATCAGCACCTGCCGCTCGCGTTCCGACAGCGCGCCCAGCGCCGCCCCGCCGTGCTGCGTCGCGGACGGCTGCGGCGCCTCCGGCAGCCGCACCAGGCGCTCGATGAGCCGGGCCGTGGGGCCCGGCGAGAGCAGCGCGTCGCCGGCGGCGACGGTGCGGATGGCCTCCAGCAGCGCGGCCGGCTGGGTGTCCTTGACCAGGAAGCCGGAGGCGCCGGCGCGCAGCGCGGCCATGATGTGCTCGTCGGTGTCGTAGGTGGTGAGCACGAGCACCCGCACGCCCGCCAGGTCCTCGTCGGCGGCGATCAGCTGGGTGGCCTCGATGCCGTCCAGCTCCGGCATCCGCAGGTCCATCACCACCAGGTCGACGCGTTCGCTGCGGGTCAGCGCCACGGCCTCGCGGCCGTTGCCGGCCTCGCCGACGACCTCCATGTCGGGGGCGGAGTCCACGAGCATGGCGAACGCCTTGCGCACGAGGGTCTGGTCGTCGGCGAGCAGGACGCGGATGGGCTGCGCGGTCATGCGGTGCGGCTCCTGTCGGTGAAGGCGGTACGCGGCCCGGCGCGGCCGGGGCCGGGGCCGTCGGGGGCCTCGGCGGGGGCGGCTTCGACGGTCTCGACCCCCAC